>NZ_BAAAKJ010000330.1:3231-21537 GCF_039527695.1 Kitasatospora putterlickiae | reverse complement strand
CGACGACTGCGATCAGACCGCGGCCGGGTCCTCCTCGACGAGGAGGTTGCGGGTGCGGTTCGGGTCCACCAGGATGCCGGGGCCCATGGTGGTCGAGAACGCGGTCTTCTTGATGTAGCGGCCCTTGGCGGCGGACGGCTTGGCGCGGAGCACCTCGTCCAGCGCGGCGGCGTAGTTCTCGACCAGCTGCTCGTCGGTGAAGGAGGCCTTACCGATGATGAAGTGCAGGTTCGAGTGCTTGTCGACGCGGAACTCGATCTTGCCGCCCTTGATGTCGTTGACGGCCTTGGCGACATCGGGGGTGACGGTGCCGGTCTTCGGGTTCGGCATCAGGCCACGGGGACCGAGCACACGGCCGAGGCGGCCGACCTTGCCCATGAGGTCCGGGGTGGCGACGACGGCGTCGAAGTCCAGCTTGCCCTTGGCGACCTCGTCGATGAGCTCGTCGGCACCGACGATGTCGGCACCCGCAGCACGCGCGGCCTCGGCACGCTCGCCGGTCGCGAAGACCAGGACCCGAGCGGTCTTACCGGTGCCGTGCGGGAGGATCACGGTGCTGCGGACCATCTGGTCGGCCTTGCGCGGGTCGACGCCCAGACGCATGGCGACCTCGACGGTGCCGTCGAACTTGCTGGTGCTGGTCGCCTTGGCGAGGCGGACGGCCTCGAGGGGGGCGTAAAGGCGCTCGCGGTCGACCTGTGCGTCCGCGGCCTTCAGGGCCTTGCTGCGCTTCATAGCTGCTCCTGAATGGTGATGGGAGTTGTGGTATTCACGGGCCAGCGCAGGCCCTACCACGGGGAACGAGAAGGGGTGATCAGCCCTCGACGGTGATGCCCATCGACCGGGCGGTGCCGGCGATGATCTTCGCGGCGGCGTCCAGGTCGTTGGCGTTCAGGTCGGGCAGCTTGGTGGTGGCGATCTCGCGGACCTGGGCGCTGGTGAGCTTGGCGACCTTGGTCTTGTGCGGCTCGCTGGAGCCCTTCTCGATACCGGCGGCCTTCAGGATGAGGCGCGCGGCCGGCGGCGTCTTCGTGATGAAGGTGAAGGAACGGTCGTCGTAGACCGTGATCTCCACCGGCACGATCATGCCGCGCTGCGACTCGGTCGCGGCGTTGTAGGCCTTGCAGAACTCCATGATGTTGACGCCGTGCTGGCCCAGCGCGGGGCCGACCGGCGGCGCCGGGTTGGCCGCACCGGCGTTGATCTGGAGCTTGATAAGCCCCGTGACCTTCTTCTTCTTGGGAGGCATGTCTCTCCGGGTCCTTCCGAGAGGTGATTGCTGGTGTGTGCCGATCCGGGGCGACACCCGGTCGCCAGCACACACATCGGACCAGGCTAACGCCTTGGCGTCGCTGGACCAAAACGGATTCGGGGCGAGGCCCTCGGCCCCGCCCCGAATCCGAAGACCGTGCGACTAGTTCTTCTGGATCTGGTCGAAGGAGAGCTCGACCGGGGTCTCCCGGCCGAAGATCTCGACCAGGCCCTTGACCTTCTTCGAGTCGGGGTTGATCTCGTTGATGGTCGCCTGCAGGGTCGCGAACGGACCGTCGGTGACGGTGACCGAGTCGCCGACCTCGAAGTCGAGCACCTGGATCTCGCTGGGCTTGACCGGCGAGGGCTTGCCGGCCTCCTTCGCGGCCTGGCGCTCCACGTCGGGGGCGAGCATCTTGACGACCTCGTCCAGCGTCAGCGGGTACGGGTCGTAGGCGTTGCCGACGAAGCCGGTGACGCCGGGGGTGTTGCGCACGACGCCCCAGGACTCCGGGGTGAGGTCCATGCGCACCAGGACGTAGCCGGGGAGCTTGTTCTGGCGGATCGTCTTGCGGTCGCCGTTCTTGATCTGGACGACCTCCTCCTGCGGCACCTCGGCCTGGAAGATGTACTCCTCGACGTTCAGCGAGACGGCGCGCTGCTCCAGGTTCTGCTTCACCCGGTTCTCGTAGCCGGCGTAGGTGTGGATCACGTACCACTCGCCCGGCATGAACCGCAGGTCCTCGCGGAACTTGGCGACCGGGTCGACCTCCTCGGCCGGCTCGGCCTCGGTCTCCTCGGCGGCGGCCTCCTCGGCCTCGTCCTCGGTCCCGCCCTCGTCCTCGCCGGACTCCTCGTCGGACTCCACGTGCAGCGCGGACTCCTCGGCCGGCTCCCCGGCCTCGGCCTCGTCGTACGCCTCGGCCTCGTCCTCGTCGGCGTCGACGGCGTCCACGATCTGCTGCTCGTCGGACTCGACGTCGTCAGCCAGCTCGGCCGCGTCCTCGGCGGCGACATCCGCCTCGCGGACGGTCTCGTCGGCGTCGTACAGGGGGGACTCAGACACGGTGGCTGCTTCTTTCCTGGAGATGGTGAAGGTGGCGCGCTCCGCGACGGACCGGCGACGCTCCGCTCACGCGGTCGCCGGAAGTTCGCCTCGGAGACTTCAACAGTACCGAGTCAACGGTAGCGGCCTCGTCCCGCCGACGCAGACAGCTCGACCCGGGCCGAGGAACGGCCCGGGTCGGGGAAGCTGTTTCGAAGGTGATCGGCCGCGTCAGCCGAAGATCCAGAGGGCCGCCTTGGAGAAGCCGTAGTCCAGACCGGACACGAAGGCCATCACGATCACGACGAACACGACCACCACGGTGGTGTAGCTCACCAGCTGGTTACGCGTCGGCCAGACGACCTTGCGCAGTTCGGCGATGATCTGCCGGTAGAAGAGGGCGAGACGGGCGAAGGCGCCCTTCTTGGCCCGCTTGCCGGACTTCTTGTCGCCAGAGCGCTTGCGGCGCGACTCGCCCTCCGCGGGCGCGGTCTCGGCAGCGCCGTCGGTCCCCTCGGGGTTGCCGCTCTCAGGCGTTGCGGTGGAGCCCGTGGTCTCCGTCACTCGTCCTCACCTGAATCCGGGTCCTGCCGAGCGTCGACTGCGTACCCCGAAAAGGCACGAGCGGCCGGCTAACGGTGCTGATCGGCGCCCTCTCCGCATCAAGCCCGCTCGCTCTGCGGAGCGAACGGGCTGAATACGGATCAAGCAGCAGGGCAAGAGGGACTTGAACCCCCAACCGCCGGTTTTGGAGACCGGTGCTCTACCAATTGAGCTATTGCCCTACGGAACCTCGCGGCCCCAGTAGCGACCACCAACCTACCGCATCTCCCGCCGATCCCCGTACAGGTTCTGCACGGCGGCGGAGGCTCCGGTTCGTTCGGTGGCCGTCGAGCAGTGAGTGTACGTGGTCGGAGGGCGTTTGGTCGAACCTCTTCTTTTCCAGCCGTCGCACGCGCCACGCCGGGCCGCCATGTGGACGGCCCCGTACAGATGGTGAAACCGCCGTGCCCGGCGCGTGCGCGGTCTGCGACCATGCAGGCATGAGCGCTTCCACCCCGCAGCCCGACAGTTCCGTCCGCCCCGCCGACCGCCGCGTCTCCGCCCGGATCGGCGCGATCGCCGAGTCCGCCACCCTCGCCGTGGACGCCAAGGCCAAGGCCCTCAAGGCGGCCGGCCGTCCGGTCATCGGCTTCGGCGCCGGCGAGCCGGACTTCCCCACCCCGGACTACATCGTCGAGGCCGCCGTCGACGCCTGCCGTGACCCGAGGAACCACCGCTACACCCCGGCCGGCGGCCTGCCGGAGCTCAAGGAGGCGATCGCGGCCAAGACGCTGCGCGACTCCGGCTACGCGGTGGACGCCTCCCAGGTGCTGGTGACCAACGGCGGCAAGCAGGCGATCTACGAGGCGTTCGCGGCGATCCTCGACCCGGGCGACGAGGTCATCGTCCCGGCGCCGTACTGGACCACCTACCCCGAGTCGATCCAGCTGGCCGGCGGCGTGCCGGTGGAGGTCGTGACCGACGAGACCACCGGCTACAAGGTCTCGGTCGAGCAGCTGGAGGCCGCCCGCACCGAGAACACCAAGGTGGTGCTGTTCGTCTCGCCGTCCAACCCGACCGGCGCGGTGTACACCCGGGCCGAGGCCGAGGCGATCGGCCGCTGGGCGGTCGAGCACGGGCTGTGGGTGCTCACCGACGAGATCTACGAGCACCTGGTCTACGGCGACGCGGAGTTCACCTCGCTGCCGGCCCTGCTGCCCGAGCTGGCCGACAAGACCATCGTGGTCAACGGCGTCGCCAAGACCTACGCGATGACCGGCTGGCGGGTGGGCTGGGTGATCGGCCCCAAGGACGTCATCAAGGCCGCGACCAACCTGCAGTCGCACGCCACCTCGAACGTCTCCAACGTGGCGCAGCGCGCCGCCCTGGCCGCCGTCGCCGGCGACCTCTCCGCGGTCCACGAGATGCGCACCGCCTTCGACCGGCGCCGCCGCACCATCGTGAAGATGCTCAACGAGATCGACGGCGTGGTCTGCCCCGAGCCCGAGGGCGCCTTCTACGTGTACCCGTCCGTCAAGGCCCTGCTGGGCAAGGAGATCCGCGGCCGCCGCCCGCAGACCTCCGCCGAGCTGGCCTCGCTGATCCTGGACGAGGCCGAGGTGGCGGTCGTCCCCGGCGAGGCCTTCGGCACCCCCGGCTACCTGCGGCTCTCCTACGCCCTCGGCGACGCCGACCTGGCGGAGGGCGTCGGCCGCGTCCAGAAGCTGCTGGCCGAGGCCCGCTGATTCCGCGGGCCGGCTCGCACGGGCTCCGGCCCACGGGACGGGTCAATCCGGATTGACCGGACCGCCCTCTTTCCACCCCTTCGGGGGACGGGAAGAGGGCGGTTCCCGTAGCACCCCCCGATGCGGCAGGATTCGTGAATGGAACGCCTGCTGAACCCGCGAGACGTCAGGGACCTCCCGAAGGCCCACCTGCACCTGCACTTCACCGGCTCGATGCGCCCGGCCACCCTGCTCGAACTGGCCGACAAGCACGGGGTCCGGCTGCCGGAGGCGCTCAGCTCCGGCGAGCCGCCCAAGCTGCGGGCCACCGACGAACGCGGCTGGTTCCGGTTCCAGCGCCTCTACGACACCGCCCGCTCCTGCCTGCGCGACGAGAGCGACATCCGCCGGCTGGTCCGGGAGACCGCCGAGGACGAGCGGCGGGACGGCTCCCGCTGGCTGGAGATCCAGGTCGACCCGACCTCCTACGCGCCCCGGCTGGGCGGCCTGATCCCCGCCCTGGAGCTGATCCTGGACGCGGTGGAGGACGCCGCCGCGGCCACCGGGGTCGGCATCCGGGTCCTGGTCGCCGCCAACCGGATGAAGTCCCCGATGGACGCCCGGACGCTGGCCCGGCTCGCCGTCCGGTACGCCGACCGGGGCGTGGTCGGGTTCGGCCTCTCCAACGACGAGCGGCGCGGCATGGCCCGCGACTTCGACCGCGCCTTCGACATCGCCCGCAACGGCGGGCTGCTGGCCGCCCCGCACGGCGGCGAGCTGGCCGGCCCGGAGTCCGTCCGGGACTGCCTGGACGACCTCGGCGCCGGCCGGATCGGCCACGGCGTGCGGGCCGCCGAGGACGAACGGCTGATGCAGCGGCTGGCCGACCGTCAGATCACCTGCGAGGTCTGCCCCTCCTCCAACGTCTCGCTCGGCGTCTACGAACACCCCGAGGACGTCCCGCTGCGGCGGCTGTTCGACGCCGGGGTGCCGCTCGCGCTCGGCGCCGACGACCCGCTGCTGTTCGGCACCCGGCTCGCCGCCCAGTACGACCTGGCCCGCGACGTGCTGGGCTTCACCGACCAGGAGCTGGCCGAGCTGGCCCGGCAGTCGGTGCGCGGCTCGTGCGCGCCGGAGAGCGTGCGGAAGCAACTGCTCGCCGACATCGACGCGTGGCTGACCGCCTGAACCCCGGCCGAGCCCGTCCGCGCCCCGCTCAGAGGCGGACGCCCACCATCACCGGCTCGTTGACCAGCTCCACCCCGAAGGCCGCCCGCACGCCGTCCCGGATCTCCCGGGCCAGCGCGAGCAGGTCCTCGGTGGTGGCCGCGCCGCGGTTGGTGAGCGCCAGGGTGTGCTTGGTGGAGAGGGTCGCCGGGCCGCTGCCGTAGCCCTTGCCGAACCCGGCCTTGTCGATCAGCCAGGCGGCCGAGGTCTTGGTGCGGCCGTCCGGCGCCGGGTAGGCGGGGGCGGTCAGCTCGCGGCCGGCGGCCACCGCCAGGAACGCGGCGTACTGCTCGGCGGTCAGCACCGGGTTGGTGAAGAAGGAGCCGGCCGACCAGGTGTCGTGGTCCGAGGCGTCCAGCACCATGCCCTTGCCGGACCGCAGGCCGAGCACCGCGTCGTGCGCCTCGCGCAGGCCGACCCGCTCGTCCTGGGCCACCCCGAAGTGCTTGGCGACCTCGGCGTAGCGGACCGGGGTGGACCGCCCTGCGGCGTCCTCCAGCGCGAAGCGGACCCGCAGCACCACGTAGCGGTCCGGCTCCGCCTTGAAGCGGCTGTGCCGGTAGGAGAAGGCGCAGGCCTCGTTGCCGAGGGTGACGGTCTCGCCGGAGCGGCGGTCGTAGGCGACCACCCCGGTGATCGTCTGCGCCACCTCCTGGCCGTACGCGCCGACGTTCTGCACCGGGGTGGCGCCGGCCGAGCCGGGGATGCCGGCCAGGAACTCGATGCCGGCCAGGCCCGCGTCCACGGTGCGGGCCACCGCGTCGGCCCAGACCTCGCCGGCCGCCAGCTCCAGCGCGGTGCCGTCGAGGGCGAAGCCGGTGGTGGCGATCCGCAGCACGGTGCCGGGGAAACCGGCGTCGCCGATCACCAGGTTGGAACCGCCGCCGACCACCAGCAGCGGCTGCCCCGCCGCGTCCGCGGCGCGGACGACGGCGATCACCTCGTCATCGGTGTGCGCGGTCACCAGCCGGCGGGCCGGGCCGCCGAGCCGCAGGGTGGTCAGCGGGGCGAGGGGGGCGTCGAGTTCTTCCAGCACGCCCCCCAAGCTAACGCACGTTGCGTAACTTCCGATCCGGCCGGACTCAGGCCAGCCGGACGACCGCCCGGGACATGCCGAGCACCTTCTGACCCGCGTAGGTCGCCACCAGGTCGACCTGGACCTTCTGGTCGTCGAGCAGCTTGGCGACCTTGCCGGTGACCTCGATCACCGAACCGACCCCGTCGTTGGGCACCGGCACCGGGCGGGTGAACCGGACGCCGTACTCGACCACCGCGGCCGGGTCGCCGACCCAGTCGGTGACCACCCGGACGGCCTCGGCCATGGTGAACATGCCGTGCGCGATGACGTCGGGCAGGCCCACCTCCAGGGCGAACCTCTCGTTCCAGTGGATCGGGTTGAAGTCGCCGGAGGCCCCCGCGTACTGCACCAGGGTGGCGCGGGTCACCGGGAAGGACCGCGCCGGCAGCTCGGTGCCGGCCTCGACCTCGTCGTAGCGGACCGTCATCGGGCTCACTCCCCCGTCTTCTCGTCGGCGGCCCGGGCCACCAGGGTCATGACGGACGTCACCACGTGCTCGCCGGACTCGTCCGCGATCTCGCCGCGCACGGTGAGCACGTCGTTGCCGGCCAGCGACTTGATGTTGTCGACGGTGACCGTGACGGTCAGCCGGTCACCGGCCCGCACCGGGCGGGTGTAGGTGAACTTCTGGTCGCCGTGCACCACCCGGCTGTAGTCGAGGCCGAGCTCCGGGTCCTGCACCACCTGGGCGGAGGCCCGCATGCTGAGCACGATCGGGAAGGTCGGCGGGGCGATCACGTCCGGGTGGCCGAGCGCCTTGGCCGCCTCCGGGTCGGTGTACGCCGGGTTGGCGTCACCCACGGCGACGGCGAACTCGCGGATCTTCTCGCGGCCGACCTCGTAGGGCTCGGTGGGCGGATACGTCCGCCCGATGAAGGAGGGGTCGAGTGCCATCGGCAGAGCTCCTCGGGAACGCGGTGGACACGGTGAACAGCGGTGAACAGCGTGGACGAACGAAAAAACTCCGGGCCGCAACCCAGTAAGGGATGCGGCCCGGAGTCAAAGACCTGATTTCACACAGGCCCGATGCCCTGGGGTCAGGGTCAGCGGGTCTCGCGGTGCGCGGTGTGCGAGTTGCAGCGGGGGCAGTGCTTCTTCATCTCAAGACGGTCCGGGTCGTTACGCCGGTTCTTCTTGGTGATGTAGTTCCGCTCCTTGCACTCCACGCAGGCCAGCGTGATCTTCGGGCGGACATCGGTGGCAGCCACGGGAGTGCCTTCCTTGGACAATGAATAAGAACACAGACAAGAGTAGCCGACCGGGAGTGCGATCTCCCGACCGACTACGCGGGGTAGCGGTGACCGGACTTGAACCGGTGACACAGCGATTATGAGCCGCTTGCTCTACCAACTGAGCTACACCGCCACAGTGATCCGGAGCACAGCCGAGGCTGACTCCTTCTCACCAGAGCCCCCATGCGGAATCGAACCGCAGACCTTCTCCTTACCATGGAGACGCTCTACCGACTGAGCTATAGGGGCGAACGAGGAAGA
This sequence comes from Kitasatospora putterlickiae, assembly GCF_039527695.1. Classification (NCBI taxonomy): domain Bacteria; kingdom Bacillati; phylum Actinomycetota; class Actinomycetes; order Kitasatosporales; family Streptomycetaceae; genus Kitasatospora; species Kitasatospora putterlickiae. The sequence continues at coordinate 13,176 of NZ_BAAAKJ010000330.1, read as the reverse complement.
GATTACACGTTCCGCGCCCAGAGGTGAAATCCGTATCCGGCGGCGAAGTCCGCAGGTCCGCGGCGCGCACGGCTGAGCGATCGAAGGCCCGGCGTTCGACCGCGCCCCCCGGCCGCGGCCCGACCCGATACGACTATTGCCCGCCTCCCGGCTCCCAGGGGCCGCCGCCCGTAGGCTCGTCGCTCATTGACCCGAGCAGGAGCCGGACGCGAGAAGGAGCCGGGCGATGGACAGCGCAGCCGCCGACGGACCGCAGCCCGGATCCGGCCCGGCCGCCAACCCGCTCGGGCACGGACCCGTCCTGCTGCTCACCGGGGCGAGGCTGGCCGACGGCCGGGTGGTGGACGTGCGGATCAGCGGCGACCGGATCCAGGCCGTCGGCACCGCCGGCGGGCTCGGCCCGCTGCCGGCCCTGCCCGGCGCCCCCACCGTCACCACCGGCGCCCGGATCGACCTGCGCGGCTACCTGCTGCTGCCGGCCCCGGTCGAGGCGCACGCGCACTACGACGTGGCCTTCTCCGCCGCGCTGCCCGCGCCCCCGCCGGACACGTCCACCGACCTCACCCGGCGGGTCACCGAGGCCGCGCTGACCTCGCTCGGCTACGGCGCGACCGCCCAGCGCACCCACGTCCGGATCGGCGACGTGCACGGACTGCGCCGGCTGGAGGCGGTGCTCACCGCCCAGCAGGCGCTGCGCGGCCTCGCCGAGCTGCAGGCCGTGGCGATGCCCCGGCTGCTCACCGGCCGGGCCGGGGCGGACGGCCGGGCCCAGCTGCGGGAGGCGCTCAAGCTCGGTGCCACCGCGGCCGGCGGCTGCCCCGAGCTGGACCCGGACCCGGCGGGCTACGTCCAGCTGCTGCTGGAGGCCGCCCGGGAGGCGGACTGCCCGGTGGACCTGCACACCACCGCCGCCGATCCGGGCCGGCTGGCCCGCCTCGCCGGGGCGCTGGCGCCGCTGCGGCCCCGGGTGGTGCTCGGGCCGTGCGGCTCGCTGGCGCCGGGTGCCTCGACCGTGCTGGCCAACGCCGGGATCCGGGTGGTCTGCCTGCCGCAGAACAGCGGCTGCGCGGGGCTGGAGGGCCTGGGCCCGGCCGCCGGGCTGCGGCCGGCGCCGCTGCGCGAGCTGGTGAAGGCCCGGGTGCCGCTGGTGGCCGGCAGCGGGTCGCTGCGGGACGGCGCCAACCCGGTCGGCCGGGCCGATCCGCTGGAGGCCGCGTACCTGCTGGCGGCGGGCGGCGTGCTGGACGTGGAGGCGGCGTACGACGCGGTGTCCAACCAGGCGCGGCTGGCGCTGGGGCTGCCCCTGGTGCGGGTGGACGCCGGCTTCCCGGCCGAGCTGCTGGCGGTGCGGGGCGACAGCCTGGCCGGGGCGCTGGCCGGCGGGCACAGCCGGCTGGTGGTGCACAGCGGACGGGTGGTCAGCCGGACCAGCGCGGTGCGCGAGTTCGCCGACACGGTGGCCCTGGCGCTGCCCCGGCAGTCGGACGGCACGGACGGGCGCGGGCCGAACGAGTGATCGGGGCGCGCGGCATCGGTACCGCGCGCCCCTCCCCCACTGCCGGCCGCCGGAGCGGCGAAGCGGCGCCCCGGACATCCCCCACATGGAGCGGGACGCCGCTTCCTCACCACTGACGCTACGCCCGCGAACGGGTGGTTCCGGCCGGCCTTGACGCGCTGTTGTCGCCGGGGCGGCCGCTCTTGACGGCTCGTTGACGCGCGGGCCTCAGGGCACGTAGCGGTAGCCGATGCCCGGCTCGGTGATCAGGTGGCGCGGCCGGGCCGGGTCGCGCTCCAGCTTCCGCCGCAGGCCGGCCAGATAGACCCGCAGGTAGTTGCCGCGCCGCTCCTGGGCCGGCCCCCAGACCTCGCGCAGGATCTGCGGCCCGGGCACCAGCCGGCCCGGGTTGGCCAGCAGCAGGGCGAGGATCCGCCACTCGGTCGGGGTGAGCCGCACCGGCCCGTCGGGCCCGGTCACCGTGGTGGCGGCGAGGTCCACCGTGTGGTCGCCGAGGACCGGGGCGGGCGCCGCCGGGCCGGCCACCGGCGGGCGGCGCAGCACGGCGCGCAGCCGGGCCAGCAGTTCCTCCATCAGGAACGGCTTGGTGAGGTAGTCGTCGGCGCCCGCGTCCAGCGCGCTCACCTTGTCGGCGGCGCTGGAGCGGCCGGAGAGCACGATGACCGGCACCGCGCTGCGGCGGCGCAGGCCGCGCAGCACGTCCATGCCGTCCAGGTCGGGCAGGCCGAGGTCGAGCAGGACGGCGTCGGGGGTGCTCCGCGCGGCACGGTCCAGGGCCTCGCCGCCGGTGGCGGCGGTGCGGACGGCGTACTGCCGGGCGCCGAGGTTGATCCGCAGGGTGCGCAGCAGCGCGGGCTCGTCGTCGACGATCAGGATCTCGCTCATGCGGGGGCCTCCCGTGGGTCGGCGGCGGGCAGGGTGAGCAGCATGGTGGTGCCGCCGCCGGGGGTGTCCTCGACCTCCAGGCCGCCGCCCATCGCCTCGGCCAGGCCGCGGGAGAGCGCGAGGCCGAGGCCGACGCCCTGGGTGTTGTCGGTGTCGCCGAGGCGCTGGAAGGGCAGGAAGACCCGGTCGCGGTCCTCGGGGGCGATGCCGGGGCCGCGGTCGATCACCCGTAGTTCGACCCGCGCGGCGTGGTGGCTGGCGGCGACCAGGACGGGTGCGCCGGGCGCGTTGTGCCGCAGCGCGTTGGTGATCACGTTGGCGAGCACCCGCTCCAGCAGCGGCGGGTCGGCGAGCACCGGCGGCACGGTCTCCAGGTCGAGCGGCTGGACGGGCGCGTACGGGTCGGCGAGCGAGTCGAGGGCGCGCGGCAGGATCTCGTCGAGGTGGGTCTCGGCGAGGTGCAGGGTGAGCGCGCCGGCCTGGAGACGGCTCATGTCGAGCAGGTTGTCCACCAGACGGGTGAGTCTGACGAGGGACTCGTCGGCGGTGGCGAGCAGTTCGGCCCGGTCCTCGGGCGAGAACTCGACGTCGGGGCTGCGCAGCGAGCCGACCGAGGCGAGGGCGGCGGCCAGCGGGGTGCGCAGGTCGTGGCTGACGGCGGCGAGCAGCGCGGTGCGCATCCGGTCGGCGGCCTTGATCGGTTCGACCTCGGCGGCGGCCACGGCGAGCCGGTCGCGTTCCAGGGCGGCGGCGACGTGCGCGGCGAAGGCGGTGAGGACGCGCTGGTCGGCGGCGGGCAGCCGGCGGCCGGTGAGGACGAGCACGGCGTCGGGGCCGACCGGGACCTCGGTGGTCGCGTCGGCCTGCCCGGGCTCGGACCCGCCGTCGCCGTCGCCGCTGCCGAAGCCGTCGCCGCTGCCGTCGTCGTTGCCGCTGCCGCTGTCACGGGCGGCGCCGTCGGGGGAGGCGCGGGAGGCCAGCACCTCGCCGCCGGTGCGGTCCAGCAGGGCGACGGTGCGCATGCCGAACGCGGTGCGGGACTTCTCCAGCAGGGCGGGCAGCGCGTCGGCGCCGCGCAGCACGCTGCCGGCCAGGGTGGAGAGGGTCTCGGCCTCGGCGGTGGCCCGGGCGGCCCGGGCGGTGAGCCGGGTGGCGTGGTCGACCACGGTGGAGACGGTCAGCGCGACGGCGGCGAAGACCACCAGGGCGATGATGTTGTTGGTCTCGCCGATGGTGAAGTCGTGGACCGGCGGGATGAAGAAGTAGTTGAGCAGCACCGAGGCGACCAGCGAGGCCACCAGGGCCGAGGTCGCGCCGCCGAACAGGGCCACCGCCACGACGCCGAGCTGGAAGATCAGCGCGTCGGTGGTGAGGTTGACGGTCCCGTGGAACTGCGAGAGCAGGGCGGTCAGCGGCCACGGCGCCACCAGGCCGGCGAGGAAGCCGGCCACGGTGCGCCGCCGGGAGTGGCGGCGGCCGAGCGCGGGCAGCCGGCCGCGGCCGGTGAACTCGTGGGTGACCATGTGGACGTCGATGTCCTCGGAGGCGTCCACGGTGGTCTCGCCGATGCCGGGGCCGGTGAGGAAGCGGGCGGTGCGCCCGCGCCGGCTGGTGCCGAGCACGAGCTGGGTGGCGTCGTGGGCGCGGGCGAAGGCGAGCAGCGCGGTGGGGATGTCGTCGCCGACCACCACGTGGTAGCCGCCGCCGAGGGTCTCCACCAGCTGTCGCTGCTGGGCGAGGGCCCCCGAGGACGCCCCCGCCAGGCCGTCGCTGCGGGTGACGTGCACGGCGAGCAGGTCGCCGCCGGCCGTGCGGTCCGCGATCCGGGCGGCGCGGCGGATCAGCGTCTCGCCCTCGGGTCCGCCGGTGAGGGCGACCACGACGCGCTCGCGGGCCTCCCAGACCCGGTCGATGTTGTGGCTGGCCCGGTAGTCCCGCAGGCCCTCGTCCACCCGCCCGGCCACCCAGAGCAGGGCGAGTTCGCGCAGGGCGGTGAGGTTGCCGACCCGGAAGTAGTGGGAGAGCGCGGCGTCCACCTTCTCCGCCCGGTAGACGTTGCCGTGGGCCATCCGGCGGCGCAGCGCCTGGGGGGCCATGTCGACGAGTTCGAGCTGGTCGGCCCGGCGGACCACCTCGTCCGGGACGGTTTCGCGCTGCGGGATGCCGGTGATCTTCCGGACGACGTCGTTCAGTGATTCCAGGTGCTGGATGTTGACGGTGGTGATGACGTCGATCCCGGCGGCCAGCAGGTCCTCGACGTCCTGCCAGCGCTTGCCGTTGCGCCCGCCGGGGATGTTGGTGTGGGCGAGTTCGTCGACCAGGACGACGGCGGGCCGGCGGGCCAGCACGGCGTCGAGGTCCATCTCCTCGAAGTCGCCCTCCCGGTAGGAGCGGTGGACCCTCGGCAGCACCTCCAGGCCGTCGAGCATGGCCTCGGTGTACCGGCGGCCGTGGCACTCGATGTAGCCGACGACGACGTCCGCGCCGCGGTCCCGTCTGCGCCGTGCCTCGTCCAGCATCCGGTAGGTCTTGCCGACACCGGGGGCGGAGCCGAGGTACACCCTCAGCCGGCCGCGTCGGTGGCCGGTGCCGGGGGCGAGGTCGCGGGCCATGGGCGCTGCTCTTTCGTTCTGCGTCGGTACGGGACGGACGGCGGGCCGACCCGGGTGCGGGGCGGGTGCCCCGGCCCGGATCGGCCCGGCTCAGCTTCCTGGCCGAACGGCCGTCACTTCTGTTCCGCCAGCGCCCGGTTCAGCAGGACGACGTTGACGCCCGGCTGCCCGAGGAAGCCCAGCGAGCGGCCGTCGGTGCACTCGTCGACCAGTTCGCGGACGGTGTCGGCCGGCAGGTCGCGGGCCTTGGCGACCCGCTGGACCTGCTGTTCGGCGTAGGCGGTGGAGATGTGCGGGTCGAGGCCGGAGCCGGAGGCGGTGACCGCGTCGGCGGGGACGCTCGCCGGGTCGACGCCGTCGAACGCGGCGACGGCCTGACGGCGTTCCTCGACGGTCCTGGTGAGGTCCTCGCTGTTGGGGCCCAGGTTGGAGGCGCCGGAGGCCGTCGGGTCGTAGGCGCCGGGCCTGGGCTGGAACCACTTCGGGTCGGGGCGCGGGGCCTCGTCCGGGTCGTCCGGGTTCTGCTTGGGCAGGTTGAACGTCTGGCCGAGCAGGCTGGAGCCGGCCTCCTTGCCGTCGGCCTTGACGATCGAGCCGTTGGCCTGGTCGTTGAAGACGGCCTGGGCGACGCCGGTGACCAGCAGCGGGTAGGCGATGCCGAGGAGCACCGTCAGGACCAGCAGGGCGCGCAGCGCGGTGAGGTGGGTGCGCACGGCGGCGGGCAGGGGCTTGGACATGGAACGCTCTCTCCTCTCCTGTTAGTTGAGGCCGGGGATGAACTGGACGACCAGGTCGATCAGCTTGATGCCGACGAACGGGACGACCAGGCCGCCGAAGCCGTAGAGGCCGATGTTGCGGCGCAGCAGGGAGCCGGCGTCGGTGGGGCGGTACTTCACCCCGCGCAGGGCCAGCGGGATGAGGCCGATGATGACCAGGGCGTTGAAGACGATCGCCGAGGTGATCGCGGACTGCGGGCTGTGCAGGTGCATGATGTTCAGCTTGTCCAGGCCCGGGTACACGGCCGCGAACATGGCCGGGATGATCGCGAAGTACTTCGCGACGTCGTTGGCGATGGAGAAGGTGGTCAGCGCACCGCGGGTGATGAGGAGCTGCTTGCCGATCTCGACGATCTCGATCAGCTTGGTGGGGTTGGAGTCCAGGTCGACCATGTTGCCGGCCTCCTTGGCCGCCATGGTGCCGGTGTTCATCGCGACCCCGACGTCGGCCTGGGCGAGGGCGGGCGCGTCGTTGGTGCCGTCGCCCGTCATCGCGACCAGCTTGCCGCCGGCCTGCTCCTTCTTGATCAGGGCCATCTTGTCCTCGGGGGTGGCCTCGGCGAGGAAGTCGTCCACGCCCGCCTCCTCCGCGATCGCCCGGGCGGTCAGCGGGTTGTCGCCGGTGATCATGACGGTCTTGATGCCCATCCGGCGCAGCTCGTCGAACCGCTCGCGCATGCCCTCCTTGACGACGTCCTTGAGGTGGATGACACCGAGGACGCGGGCCGGGGCGTCGGCGGTCCTGGTGGCGACCACCAGCGGGGTGCCGCCGGCCCCGGAGATGCCGTCGACCAGGGAGGAGACCTCGTCGGTGACGGTGCCGCCGTTGCCGGTGACCCAGGTGGAGACGGCCGAGGCCGCGCCCTTGCGGACCTGGTGCACCCCGTCCCTCTCCTCCAGGTCCACGCCGGACATCCGGGTCTGCGCGGTGAACGGCACCCAGGTGGCGTGGGCCAACTCGCCCTGGGCGCGGGCCCGCAGGCCGTACCCGGTCTTCGCCAGGACGACGATCGAGCGGCCCTCCGGCGTCTCGTCGGCCAGCGAGGAGAGCTGGGCGGCGTCGGCCAGTTCGTCAGTGGACACGCCGGTCACCGCGAGGAACTCGGCGGCCTGGCGGTTGCCGAGGGTGATGGTGCCGGTCTTGTCGAGCAGCAGGGTGGTGACGTCGCCGGCGGCCTCGACGGCGCGGCCGGACATCGCCAGGACGTTGCGCTGGACCAGCCGGTCCATGCCGGCGATGCCGATCGCCGAGAGCAGCGCGCCGATGGTGGTCGGGATCAGCGCCACGATCAGCGCGACCAGCACGATCATCGACTGCGGGGCGCCCGCGTAGGTCGCCATCGGCTGCAGGGTGACGACCGCGATCAGGAAGACGACGGTCAGCGAGGCCAGCAGGATGTTGAGCGCGATCTCGTTGGGCGTCTTCTGCCGGGCGGCGCCTTCGACCAGGGCGATCATCCGGTCGATGAAGGTCTTGCCGGGCTCGGAGGAGATCTTGACGACGATCCGGTCGGACAGCACTTTGGTGCCGCCGGTCACGGCCGAGCGGTCGCCGCCCGATTCGCGGATCACCGGCGCGGACTCGCCGGTGATCGCGGACTCGTCGACCGAGGCGACGCCCTCGACGACGTCCCCGTCACCGGGGATGGTCTGCCCGGCCTCGACCACCACGTGGTCGCCGAGCCGCAGCGCGGTGCCGGACACCTCCTCCTCGGCCCGCGACGCCGGCCAGTCGGTGAGGCGGCGGGCCACGGTGTCGGTCTTGGTGCGGCGCAGGGTGTCCGCCTGTGCCTTGCCGCGGCCCTCGGCGACGGCCTCGGCCAGGTTGGCGAAGACCGTGGTCAGCCAGAGCCAGACGGTGATCGACCAGGCGAACACCGACGGGTCGGCTATCGCGGAGACCGTGGTGACGATCGAGCCGACCTCGACCACAAACATCACCGGGTTCTTCACCATCACCCGGGGGTCGAGCTTCTTCACCGCGTCCGGGAGGGAGGAGAGGATCAGTTTCGGGTCCAGCAGGCCGCCGGCCGCTCTGTGCGACGCCCCGGCGGGCGCCGTCTCCAGCTGCGGGACCGGCTTCCCGGCCCGCTCGGATTCTTCGGTCATGGTGGACGACATCAGGAGAGACCTTCCGCGATCGGCCCGAGAGCCAGGGCCGGGAAGTAGGTGAGGCCGACGACGATCAGGACGACGCCCGACAGCAGGCCCACGAACAGCGGCTTGTGGGTGGGCAGGGTGCCCGGGGTGGCGGGGACCGGCTGCTGCTGCGCGAGCGCGCCGGCCAGGGCGAGGACGAAGACCATCGGCACGAAGCGGCCGAACACCATGGCCAGGCCGATCGCGGTGTCGTACCAGTCGGTGCTGACGGTGATGCCGCCGAACGCCGAGCCGTTGTTGTTCGCGCCCGAGGTGAACGCGTACAGCACCTCGGAGAAGCCGTGGGCGCCGGTGTTGAGCATCCCGGCCCGCTCGCCGGGCAGCGCCATCGCCACACCCGTGCCGACCAGCACGATCGTCGGCGTGGTCAGGATGTAGAGGGAGGCGAACTTCATCTCCCGCCCGCCCAGCTTCTTGCCCAGGTACTCCGGGGTGCGCCCGACCATCAGGCCGGCCACGAAGACCGCCACGACCGCCAGCACCAGCATCCCGTACAGGCCCGAGCCCACCCCGCCGGGCGCGATCTCGCCCAGCATCATGTTGAACATCGTCAGCCCGCCGCCGAACGGCGTGTACGAGTCGTGGAAGGAGTTCACCGCGCCGGTCGAGGTCAGCGTCGTCGACGCCGCGAACATCGAGCTGGCCGCGACTCCGAACCGCTGCTCCTTGCCCTCCATCGCCCCGCCGGCCGCCTGCAGGGCGCTGCCCGCGTGCTGCGACTCGGAGAAGGTGATCAGCACCGTCGAGGCGATCCAGAACAGCGCCATCACGGAGACGATCGCGTAGCCCTGGCGGTGGTCGCCGACCATCCTGCCGAAGGCGCGCGGCAGCGAGAACGGGATCAGCAGGATGAGGAAGACCTCGACCAGGTTGGAGAAGCCGCTCGGGTTCTCGAAGGGGTGCGCCGAGTTGGCGTTGTAGAAACCGCCGCCGTTGGTGCCCAGCAGCTTGATGACCTCCTGCGAGGCCACCGGCCCGCCCGGCACCGCCTGCGGGTCGCCGGCCAGGGTGGCCACCTCGTGGAAGCCGTGGAGGTTCTGCACCACGCCGCTCGCCACCAGGACCAGGGCGAAGACGACCGCGACCGGCAGCAGCAGCCGCACGCTGATCCGGGTCAGGTCCACCCAGAAGTTGCCGACCCGGTCGGTGCGGTTGCGCGTGAACCCGCGGATGAGCGTGGCGACGACGGCGATGCCGACGGCCGCCGAGACGAAGTTCTGCACCGCCAGGCCGGCCATCTGGGCCAGGTGCCCCATCGCGGCCTCGCCGCTGTAGGACTGCCAGTTGGTGTTGGCGACGAAGGAGATCGCGGTGTTCCAGGCCTGGTGGCCCTCCATCCGCGGCACGCCCAGGTTGAGGGGCAGCCACTGCTGGAGGCGGATCAGGCCGTAGAGGAAGAGGACGGAGACGGCCGAGAAGGCCAGCACCGAGCGCAGGTAGACCGGCCAGCGCTGGTCGGCGTCGGCGTCCACGCCGATCACCTTGTAGAGCGCCTTCTCGGCTCTCAGGTGCTTGGAGGTGGTGAGGACGCGGGCGATGTGGTCGCCCAGGGGGCGGTAGCACAGGGCCAGCGCGCCCACCAGGGCGAGGACCTGCAGCCAGCCCGCGAGAGTCGAGCCCATGTCAGAACTTCTCCGGGTAGATCAGCGCCACGACGAGGTAGCCGACGAGCGCGACGGCCACGATGAGACCCACGACGTTCTCCGCACTCACAGCTTCTCCACCCCCCGCGCGATCAGGGCGATGACGCCGAACACGGCGAGCGTGACGGCGACGTAGATCAGATCGGACATGGCTCCACCACGGTGGTTCGGAGGTGGCCGCGTCGCCCGCGAGAAGCGGGGGGTGCGGCGCCGGCGGCGGGCCGGCAAGGCCAGCCAACCGCGCTCACGAAGCGTCAACGGTGCTCTTGACGCCCTCCATACGGCGCCCGTTCGATTGTTGACGGGCTCCATACGGGCCCTTGTCCGGACCGTGACCGGGTGCGCCGAGGCCC
>NZ_BAAAKJ010000330.1:0-3191 GCF_039527695.1 Kitasatospora putterlickiae | reverse complement strand
GGGCCTCGTTCCGGTTCGCGAACGCCGCTACGCGTGCTCGGGGGCCGCCGCCTTCTCGCGCTCGGCGCGCGACTCCGCACGCGATTCGGCGCCCGACTCCGCACGCGATTCGGCGCCCGGCTCGGCGCGCGACTCGGCGCGCGGCTCGGGCTCGCCGCGCCGGACCGCTCCCGGGGCGCGTCGCGAGGGCCGGTTCGCCCGGCTGGAGGAGGTCAGCTGCCACGGAACACTGATCACCATCACGCCCGGGGTGAACAGCAGCCGGCTCTTCAGCCAGAGCGCCGACTGGTTGTGCAGCAGGTGCTCCCACCAGTGGCCGACCACGTACTCGGGGATGAACACCGCCACCGCGTCCCGCGGACTGCTCCGCCGACGGTCCCGCACGTACTGCACCACCGGCTTGGTGATCTCCCGGTACGGCGAGTCCAGCACCTTCAGCGGCACCTGGACGTCCAGTTCCCGCCACCGGCCCTCCAGCTCCCCGGTGGCGTCCGGCTCCACCGCGACCGTGAGCGCCTCCAGCGAGTCCGGCGCGAACGCCTGCGCGTAGCCGAGCGCCCGCAGCGTCGGCTTGTGCACCTGGGAGACCAGCACGAGGCCGTGCACCCTGGACGGCCGCACCGACTCGGCCCGCGCGTCGTCCACCGCCAGCTCCTCGGCGACGCCGTCGTAGTGCCGCCGGATGCCGCGCATCATCAGCCAGAGCACCACCGCCGCCACCACGGCCAGCCAGGCGCCCTGGGTGAACTTGGTCAGCAGCACGATGACCAGCACCAGCGCCGTGGTGACCGCGCCGGAGAAGTTGATCACCCGGGAGCGCTGGGCGGCACCGCGCACCGACGGGTCGGTCTCGGTGGCCAGGGTCCGGTTCCAGTGCCGCACCATGCCGATCTGCGACAGCGTGAAGGAGGTGAAGACGCCCAGGATGTAGAGGTGGATCAGGCTGGTGACGTCCGCGTCGTACAGCCAGAGCAGCCCGCCGGCCACCACCGCGAGCGCGATGATGCCGTTGGAGAAGGCCAGCCGGTCACCGCGGGTGTGCATCTGCCGGGGCAGGTAGCGGTGCTCGGCCAGGATCGAGGCGAGCAGCGGGAAGCCGTTGAACGCCGTGTTGGCGGCCAGGATCAGCACCAGCGCCGTGACCGCCTGCACGGCGTAGAAGAGGACGCTGTGGTCGCCGCCGAAGACCGCCGCCGCCAGCTGGGCGATCACGGTCTGCTGCGGCGCGCTCGCGCAGTCCCCGGGGAAGCCGCTGAGCCGGCAGGTGTCGTCGGCGATGTGGACCTTGGATATCAGCGCCAGGGAGGTGATGCCGACGAACATGACCACGGCCGTGGTGCCCATCACGGCCATCGTGGCGGCGGCGTTGCGCGACTTCGGCGCCCGGAAGGCCGGCACGCCGTTGGAGATCGCCTCCACCCCGGTCAGCGCCGTGCAGCCGGAGGCGAACGCCCGCAGCCCCAGCATCAGCAGCCCGAGTCCGGCCAGGGTGTCCTTGCCGTCCTCCGGCACGATCCCGTACGCGGCGCTGGACGCCACCGGCGCGTCACCGAGGACCGCCCGGATCAGGCCGGTGACCACCATCAGCAGGATCGCGCCGATGAACAGGTAGGTCGGCGCGGCGAAGGCCTTGCCGGACTCGCGGACGCCGCGCAGGTTCATCGCCATCAGCAGCAGGACGAAACCGAGCGCCAGCTCCACCCGGTGGTCCGCCAGCGAGGGCAGCGCCGAGATGATGTTGTCCACCCCGGAGGCCACCGAGACGGCGACCGTCATCACGTAGTCGACCAGCAGCGAGGCGGCCACCACCAGACCCGAGTTGGCCCCCAGGTTGCGGGAGACCACCTCGTAGGAGCCGCCGCCGCTCGGGTAGGCGTGCACGACCTGGCGGTAGGACATCACCACGACCGCCATCAGCGCGACCACGCCGGCCGCGACCCACGGGGTCAGGTAGAGGAAGGCGGTGCCGCCGACGGTGAGCACCAGCAGGATCTCCTGGGTCGCGTAGGCGACCGAGGAGAGCGGGTCGGAGGCGAAGATCGGCAGGGCCAGGCGCTTGGGGAGCAGGGTCTCGCCGAGCTCCTCGCTGCGCATGGCCCTGCCGATCACGAGGCGCTTGAGCGCCTGGGGCACGTTGAACACATCGGCGAGCGTAAGCATGTGCGACGGGCGCGCAATGAGCCGTTCCGGCGTGCCCAGGACGCTCGGGGTGACGGACAGGCGGGATGTTTCCACAGGTCAGAGCAGCTACGCGCGAGGCGTTCACGGTGTGGCGGGGGCGCTTCGGAGGCGTTAAGAGGGGGCGTTAAGACATCGTCAAGATATGACGACCAGACCACTCATATGGTGCACATCGCCACAATTCACCCGCTTCACACCGAACCGCCGCCCACAGTGCCGCCCGCTCCCGGCGGGCCTTCGACGGCGACTGGACGGGGTGGGCGGACCGCTGTCCCGGCGGGCGCCGGTTGGGAAGACGATCAGCTCTCGCGGAGGACCCGCCGGCCGAGCTGAACGGTCCGACCCCACCCCTGCCCCACCACTGTGCTGCCTGCGGCATGTAATTGCAACCCACTCGCAATAACCCTCCCCCTTCGCCACCCCGCTCTCCACTACCCTCCGCACATGCCCAGCCACCCTCGACCCTCACTCCCCTCCTCCCTCTCCTCCCCCTCCCCCCTCCTCCTCATCGACCTGGACCACACCCTCGTCGAACGCGACGGCGGCGCCGACGCCTGGACCACCGCCTTCTGCGCCGCCCACGGCCTCCCCGCCGAGGCCGCCCCCACCGTCTACGGCCTCTTCCTCACCGACCGCTCCCCCGCCGGCTTCACCCGCATCGCCGCCCACTACGGCCTCCCCCACTCCGGCGCCGCCCTCTGGGAGGAGCACGTCGCCCACGAGGCCGCCCGCACCCACCTGATCCCCGGCGTCCCCCAAGCCCTCGCCGACCTGCGCGCGGCCGGCTGGACCATCGCCGTGGTCACCAACGGCCGCACCGACATCCAACGCGCCAAACTCGCCCGCACCGGCCTGCTCCCCGCCGTCGACACCGTCTGCGTCTCCCAAGAGGCCGGCGCCCGCAAACCCTCCCCCGCGATCTTCCACCTCGCCGCCACCCGCCTCGGCCGCACCCTCACCCCCGCCGACTGGATGGTCGGCAACAACCCCGCCACCGACCTCCGCGGCGC
>NZ_BAAAKJ010000329.1:2386-3065 GCF_039527695.1 Kitasatospora putterlickiae | reverse complement strand
CGTCTCGGCCGCCGACGTCCCGACCACCCTGGCCCCGGGCGCCGCCCCGGCCCCGCAGGGCCCCCGCGACCCCCTCGTCCCGACCCGGATCCAGGTGCTCGCGGGCACCGTGGACGGCAAGCCGTGGAGCGTCTGGGCGGCCCTGTGGCCGGCCCCGGGCAAGGAGCGGATCCACGAGCAGGCCCGCAGGATCTGGGAGGAGGACGCCGCCGCCGGCTACTCCTGGCCCGCGCCGACCGAGGAGTACGTCGACCAGTACGGGACCCCGGACGCGGACCACGTGGTCTTCTACTACGTCCTGGACGGCACCCGGCTGGCGACCCCGGCGGAGGCCCTGATCGCGCCGCCGGGCGCCCCGGTGGGCCTCGCCTCCGCCCCCGACGAGCGGTTCGGCAAGGTCTGGCTGGGCCGCCAGGCCAAGAACGGCGAGGCCGACCCGCTGTTCCGCGTCCCGAAGGCCCAGGCCGGGCTGGTGAAGCCGGACGTCGCCCGCGCCGAGGTGCGGTGGAGCGACGGCGTCACCGCCGAGCCCGCCGTCCTCGCCCTCGGCGACTCCGGGGCCCGCTGGATCGCGGTCGCCAAGCGCGGCGTCCCCGCCGAGCTGCGCCTCTACGCGGCCGACGGCTCGCTGATCGCCACCGACGGGAAGTGGCTGGACAGTTGACGGCCGGCCGGTGCC
>NZ_BAAAKJ010000329.1:2087-2367 GCF_039527695.1 Kitasatospora putterlickiae | reverse complement strand
GTCAGCGCACGCCGAGCGTGCTCGGCCGCGGGGTGCGGTCCGGGGCGGCCGGCAGCCGGCGCCGGATGTGCTGGGCGGTGAGCGCCAGCGGCCGGTAGCCGAGCGCGGAGGCCGAGGCGTGGGCCCGGTCCGCGAAGTCGGCGGCCCGCTCGAACTCGCCCTGCTGGAGCGCGGCCTCGGCGAGCCCGACCAGCGCGTGCAGCTCGGCCCGCCGGTAGCCGAGCCGGCCGGCCAGGGTGAGCGCGGCGCCGTACCGGGCGGCCGCGGTGGCCGGGCAGCC
>NZ_BAAAKJ010000329.1:0-2040 GCF_039527695.1 Kitasatospora putterlickiae | reverse complement strand
CGCCGGTGGCGTTGAGGCACTCGGCCTCGGTCCAGCGGTCGCCGTGCGCCTCGGCCGCGTGCAGGGCCTCGCGGGCCGAGGTGCGGGCCTCCTCCTCCCGCCCGGCCTCGGCGTGCAGCAGGCTGAGGATCGCCAGCACCAGCGCCTCGGCCCGCCGGTGGTTGCCGGTGCGGCCGAGCGAGAGCGCCGCCCGCAGCGACTGGAGCGCGTTCCCGGGCCGGCCCAGCGCGGCGTGCGCCATGCCGAGTTCGACCAGCGCCATGGTCTCCAGGGCCTCCGAGCCGCTGGTGCGGGCCAGCCGCAGGCAGCGGGTGTAGTGGCGGTAGGCCTCGCCGCGGTTGCCCGAGTCGAACTCGGTCCGGGCGAGCGCGGCGAGCGAGACGGCGAGGCCGATCGGGTCGCCGTTGCGGGTGTGCAGTCCGACGGCCGCGGAGAGCAGGGTCCTGGCCTCGGCCAGGGTGCCGCGGATCCACGCGGCGCGGCCGAGCTGGTCGAGCGCCGCGGCCTCGATCTGCGGCCGGTCCAGCTCCTGGCCGATCCCCAGCGCCAGCCGGGCGTAGTCCTCGCCGTCCGTGATCAGGCCGGAGTTGTGCTTGGCGTCGCTGAGGTTGAGCAGCATCACCGCCTCGGCGCCGCGGTCCCCGGCCTGCCGGGCGGCGGCCAGGCCGGACTCGGCCAGCCGGCACCACTGGGCCAGCAGCGCGTGCTGCTTGCAGAACGTCCGCAGCGCGTCGGCGAGGTGCCAGGCGACCGGGAGCGGTCCGGACTCGGCGGCGTACCGGACGGCGGCGGTCAGGTTGGCGAACTCCGCGCGCAGGTCCGCGGCCTCCTCCCGGGGAGGAGTCCCCGGCTCCGGGGTGACCACGCCCGCCTGGTCCACGCTGCGCCGGGGGGCCGGGACGCCGGCGCCCGCCGCCGCGGCCGTCGCCACGTACCAGCCGAACAGCCGGCCCAGCGCGGCGGTCCGCTCGGCGGCGGTCAGCCGCTGGTGGGCGCGCTCGTGGGCGAAGAGCTGCAGCAGCTCGTGCGGGAACCGGTAGCGGTCGTCCAGCCGCTCCAGCAGGTTGGCGACCTCCAGCTCGCGCAGCTGCCGTTCGGCCGAGGCCGGCGTCGAACCGGCCAGCGTGGCGGCGGCGGCCACGGTGAAGTCCGGCCCGGGGACGAGCCCGAGCAGGCAGAAGAAGCTGCGCACGTCGGGGCGGAGCAGGTCGTAGGAGAGGCCGAAGGAGCCGGCCAGCGCGGTCTGCGCCTCGTCCGGCGTGGCGAGCGCGGCCACCCGGTCGACGGCGAGCTCCCGGGCGATCCGGCCGAGCGGCACGTCGGAGCGGTAGGCGGCGTTGGCGGCGACGATCCGCAGGGCCAGCGGCAGCCCGGCGCAGAGCCGGATGATCTCGTCCACGGCGGCCGCGTCGTCCCCCTGCCCGGGGTAGAGCAGCGCGTCGACCAGCCGGCGCGCCTCGGGCGCGGGCAGCACCGGGACGACCAGCCGGTGCGCGCCCTCCCGGACGGTCAGGCTGACCAGCCGGCGCCGGCTGGTGACCAGCACCGCGCTGCCGCCGCCGCCGGGCAGCAGCGGCCGGATCTGGTCGGCGTCCCTGGCGTTGTCCAGCACCACCAGCACGCTGCGGCCGGCCAGCAGGGAACGGTAGAGGCCGATCCGCTCGTTGACCCCCTGCGGCACCCGCTCGGCGGGCACCCCGAGGGCCCGCAGGAAGCCGCCGAGGACCTCGGCGGGGCCGCACGGCGCGGCCCGTCCGTGGCCGTGCAGGTCGATGAAGAGCTGGCCGTCCGGGAACAGCGGCGCGGCCCGGCGGGCCACGTACAGGGCCAGCGCGGTCTTGCCGACCCCGGCGGTGCCCTCCAGGCAGACCAGCGGCAGGGTGCCGTCGGTGGGGCGCAGCAGTTCGGCGAGCCGCTCGATGTGCTCCTGGCGTCCGGTGAACCCCCTGGGCCCGGGCGGGAGTTGGGCCGGTCTCGGGATGTCCGCCAGGGTCGGTCCGGGCGCCGGGGCGGGCGGTGGCTCCGGCCCGGTGCCGGCGG
>NZ_BAAAKJ010000328.1:7106-11149 GCF_039527695.1 Kitasatospora putterlickiae | reverse complement strand
GGACCAGCGCGGGGGCAAAGAGGGCGGCGCCCGCCGAGGGTGATACGGCGGCCGAGTAGTGCCCGGCCCGGGGCGGACACCCTCCGCCCCGGGCCCGTACGGGCCGGTTTGCCCCTGCGGCGGCCGGTCCGTATTCTTGACCACTGGCGTGTCTACGCCATGCTCCCGAGCACATCACCTCCCAGGCCTCGAAAGAGTCCTACCGGAGAGGTCCCCTGTGTCCGTACCCAGGTGGCTGGCATCGTGAGCTCCGACCGAGTTAGGAAAGTGGGTACCGCATGTACGCGATCGTTCGCGCAGGCGGCCGCCAGCACAAGGTCGCCGTCGGCGACGTGCTGGAGATCGACCGTATCGAGGCCAAGCCGGGTGACTCGGTGGAGCTCTCCACCATCCTGGTCGTCGACGGTGAAGCCGTCACCTCCGACCCGTGGGTGCTGGCCGGCGTGAAGGCTCACGCCGAGGTGGTCGACCAGACCAAGGGCGACAAGATCGTCATCCTGCGCTACAAGAACAAGACCGGCTACCGTCGTCGCCAGGGTCACCGCCAGCAGCACACCGCTGTGCGGATCACGAGCATCGACTCCGTCAGCAAGTAAGGGGATAGCGAGATGGCACACAAGAAGGGCGCAAGCTCTACCCGTAACGGCCGTGACTCGAACGCCCAGCGCCTCGGCGTCAAGCGCTTCGGCGGCCAGGTTGTCTCCGCCGGCGAGATCCTCGTCCGCCAGCGCGGCACCCACTTCCACCCGGGTGCGGGCGTCGGTCGCGGTGGCGACGACACCCTGTTCGCGCTGACCGCCGGTGCGGTGCAGTTCGGCACCCGCCGCGGCCGCAAGGTCGTCAACGTCGTGGCCGTCGAGGCCTGAGTCACACCTGACTCACACTGAAGGGTGGGCCGGAATGTTCCGGTCCACCCTTCGCGCTTTACCGCAGGCAGAACCATTTTCTTCGTATCGGAGGCACTTCCATGACCACCTTCGTGGACCGCGTCGAGCTCCACGTCGCCGCGGGCAGCGGGGGCCACGGCTGCGCCTCCGTGCACCGCGAGAAGTTCAAGCCGCTCGGCGGCCCGGACGGCGGCAACGGCGGTGAGGGCGGCAGCGTCATCCTCACCGTCGACGCGCAGGTCACCACCCTGCTCGAGTACCACCACTCGCCCAAGCGCAAGGCCACCAACGGCAAGCCCGGCGCCGGCGGCCACCGCACCGGCGCCGACGGCCAGGACCTCGTCCTCGCCGTGCCGGACGGCACCGTCGTCCTCGACAAGCAGGGCAACGTGCTCGCCGACCTCGTCGGCCACGGCACCACCTTCGTCGCCGCCCAGGGCGGCCGCGGCGGCCTCGGCAACGCCGCGCTCGCCTCCGCCCGCCGCAAGGCCCCCGGCTTCGCGCTGCTCGGCGAGCCCGGCGACGCCCGCGACATCGTGATGGAGCTCAAGTCCGTCGCCGACGTCGCCCTCGTCGGCTACCCGAGCGCCGGCAAGTCCTCGCTGATCTCCGTGCTCTCCGCCGCCAAGCCGAAGATCGCCGACTACCCGTTCACCACCCTGATCCCCAACCTCGGCGTGGTCACCGCCGGCGACACCGTCTACACCATCGCCGACGTCCCCGGCCTGATCCCCGGCGCCAGCCAGGGCAGGGGCCTCGGCCTGGAGTTCCTGCGGCACGTCGAGCGCTGCTCCGTCCTCGTGCACGTCCTGGACTGCGCCACCCTGGAGCCCGGCCGCGACCCGCTGACCGACCTGGAGACCATCGAGGCCGAACTCGCCCAGTACGGCGGCCTCGACGACCGCCCGCGGCTGGTCGCCCTCAACAAGATCGACGTGCCGGACGGCCAGGACATCGCCGACCTCACCCGCGCCTCCCTGGAGGAGCGCGGCCACCGCGTCTTCGAGGTGTCCGCCGCCTCCCGCAAGGGCCTGCGCGAACTGAACTTCGCCCTGGCGCAGATCGTCGCCGAGGCCCGCGCCGCCAAGCCGGTCGAGGAGTCCACCCGGATCGTGCTGCGGCCCACCGCCGTCGACGACGCCGGCTTCACCATCACCGAGGAGGACGGCGCCTACCGCATCCGCGGCGGCAAGCCCGAGCGCTGGGTGCGGCAGACCGACTTCTCGAACGACGAGGCCGTCGGCTACCTCGCCGACCGGCTGGCCCGCCTCGGCGTCGAGCAGGAGCTGTGGAAGATCGGCGCGCACGAGGGCGACACCGTCATCATCGGCCCCGACGAGAACGCCGTCGTCTTCGACTGGGAGCCGACCATGGCCGCCGGTGCCGAGATGCTCGGCCGCCGCGGTGAGGACCACCGCTTCGAGAGCCCGCGCCCGGCCGTCGACCGCCGCCGCGAGAAGCAGAAGGGCCGGGACGCCGCCGAGGCCGAGTACCTCGCCTTCGAGGCGCTCTCCGGTGGCCGCCAGTCCGCCATCGAGGGCGACGACGAGGACTGACACCGAGTCCGGCCGCCGGCCCGGAAAGCCCCCGCCACCCTGTCAACGGGTGCCGGGGGCTTCGTCGTTGACGCGGCGCCGGGAACGCGAAAGGCGCCGCCGGTGCTGTCCGGCGGCTGGAACGGGGTGCGGTCCGGGTGCGCCGATCGCGTAGATTGCGGGGGGATGCGGCCGGGCCCCGGACCCGCCGCCAGCGCGCCACACCGGAAGGGTGAAACCCGAGATGAGCGAGGACGAACTGCGGGCGGAGGTGCTGACCGCGCGGCGCATCGTCGTCAAGGTCGGCTCCTCCTCACTCACCACGGCCGCCGGCGGCATCGACGCCGACCGGGTCGACGCCCTCGTCGACGCGCTCGCCAAGGTCCGCACCCGCCCCGGCGCCCCCGAGATCGTGCTCGTCTCCTCCGGCGCCATCGCCGCCGGCCTCTCCCCGCTCGGCCTGGAGAAGCGGCCCAAGGACCTCGCCCGCCAGCAGGCCGCCGCCAGCGTCGGCCAGGGCCTGCTGATCGCCCGCTACACCGCCTCCTTCGCCCGCTACGGCCTGCGCGTCGGCCAGGTCCTGCTCACCGCCGAGGACGCCAGCCGGCGCGCCCACTACCGCAACGCCTACCGCACCCTGGACCAGCTGCTCGCGATGGGCGCGATGCCCGTCGTCAACGAGAACGACACCGTCGCCACCGCCGAAATCAAGTTCGGTGACAACGACCGGCTGGCCGCCCTGGTCGCCCACCTGGTCCGCGCCGACCTGCTCGTCCTGCTCTCCGACGTCGACGGCCTCTACGACGGCGACCCGTCCCGCCCCGGCACCAGCCGGATCGCCCAGGTCGCGGGGCCGGACGACCTCGACGGCATCGAGATCGGCAGCGCCGGCAAGGCCGGGGTCGGCACCGGCGGCATGGTCACCAAGGTCGAGGCCGCCCGGATCGCCACCGGCGCCGGCATCCCCGTCGTCCTCACCGCCGCCAGCCACGCCGCCGACGCGCTCGCCGGCCGGCCCACCGGCACCCTGTTCCTGCGCACCGGCAGCCGCTCCTCCGACCGGATGCTCTGGCTCGCCCACGCCAGCAGCCCGCGCGGCGCCCTGCACCTGGACGC
This sequence comes from Kitasatospora putterlickiae, assembly GCF_039527695.1. Lineage (NCBI taxonomy): Bacteria > Bacillati > Actinomycetota > Actinomycetes > Kitasatosporales > Streptomycetaceae > Kitasatospora > Kitasatospora putterlickiae. The sequence goes on along the minus strand of NZ_BAAAKJ010000328.1, from coordinate 7,611 downwards.
CGGCGCCGTCACGGCCGTCGTCTCCGGCGGCGCCTCGCTGCTGCCCGCCGGGGTCACCAAGGTCGACGGCGAGTTCGCTGCGGGCGATCCGGTGGACCTTCTTGCCGAAAACGGCCACATCGTCGCGCGCGGACTGGTCAACTTTGATGCGAGGGAGTTGCCCCGCCTGCTCGGCCGGTCCACCCGGGACCTGGCCCAGGAGTTCGGCGCCGCCTACGAGCGGGAGGTCGTCCACCGCGACGACCTGGTCGTCCTGCGCGGCTGACCCGCCGTCGGACCGCCGGAACGCGGGCTGCTCCGTGCGGGGAGCACGCCCGGCCACGGGCGAGGAGGGGCGCGGTCGTACGCGCGCCGGCCGGGGCCGGCGGGTACGACGACACGACATCGCCGAACAGGAGGCCGCCGGTGGAACGCAGGCGCGAGGCAGCGCTGACCGGAGGAACCGCAGGCCGCCGGCTGACCAGCATCGACGGCGGCGGGGACGACGGAGCCGCCGGGCCGGGTG
>NZ_BAAAKJ010000328.1:6554-7101 GCF_039527695.1 Kitasatospora putterlickiae | reverse complement strand
CGGCCGGCCCGCCGGCCCAGGGGCCCGGCACGGTGCACCGGCTCCGGGCGGAGCGGCGCCCCGCCGACGAGCCGCCCACCGCGCCCGAGCAGGCCCGGCTCTGGCACGTGGTGCTCAGCGTGGCCGGGCCGGTCACCCCGCTGTCCGAGCTGCGCGCCGGGCTGGAGCGGCTGGCGCACGACCACTCGTTCTTCCTGACCGCCCGTTACGCCGCCGACCACGCCGAGATCCGCTACTGGGAGCAGGCCCGCGACCTGCACGACGCGGCGGCGATCGCGCTGCGGCTGTGGGGCGAGCACAAGGCGACGGCCAAGCTGCCGCCGTGGGAGATCGTCGGCCTGGAGGTGGTGGACCGGGCGACCTACCACCAGCGCGTGGCCGAGGGCTTCGCCGGCCCGCCCCCGCAACTGGGCGGGGTCTACCCCTACTGAGGTCCCACGGGCGTGCGCCCTCACGGCTGTGCGACCGTGCGAGGAGTACCGGCGAGCGAGCCGAAGGGCCGCGCCGACCGTCAGCGGCGGACCGGTGCGTCCGGCGGCGAGCGAGC
>NZ_BAAAKJ010000328.1:0-6445 GCF_039527695.1 Kitasatospora putterlickiae | reverse complement strand
GGGCCCTGCTCGTCGGCCGCTGGGGCCGGGCGGCGAGCGAGCCGCCGAGGAGCCGTCTCACCGGACGAAATGGGGCGGGGGAGGGCCTGGGCCCTCCACTACCCTGGGCGCATGAGCAGCGACCTCGCCACCGCCGACAGCCCCGTCCTCGCCGTAGCGCGCCGAGCCCGGGAGGCCGCCGCCGCGCTCGCCCCGCTGCCGCGCGGCGTGAAGGACGCCGCGCTGCGCGCGGTCGCGGACGCCCTGGTCGCCCGCGCCGCCGAGATCACCGCCGCCAACGCCGAGGACGTCGAGCGCGCCCGCGCGGCCGGCACCGCCGAGTCGGTGATCGACCGGCTCACCCTCACCGAGGAGCGGATCGCCGCCATCGCCGCCGACGTCCGCGACGTGGCCGGCCTTCCCGACCCGGTCGGCGAGGTGGTGCGCGGCTACACCCTGCCCAACGGCCTGGACGTGCGGCAGGTCCGGGTCCCCCTCGGAGTCGTCGGCATCATCTACGAGGCCCGCCCCAACGTCACCGTCGACGCCGCCGCGCTCTGCCTGAAGTCCGGCAACGCCGTGCTGCTGCGCGGCTCCGCCTCCGCCTACCGCTCCAACACCGCGCTGGTCGCCGTGCTGCGCGACGCCGTCGCCGCCGCCGGCCTGCCCGCCGACGCGGTGCAGCTCGTGCCGGGCGAGAGCCGGGACTCCGTGCGGGAGCTGATGCGCGCCCGCGGCCTGGTCGACGTGCTCATCCCGCGCGGCGGCGCCTCGCTGATCCGCACCGTGGTCGAGGGCTCCACCGTCCCCGTCATCGAGACCGGCACCGGCAACTGCCACGTCTACGTGGACGCCGAGGCGGACCTCGCGATGGCCGTCGGCATCCTGCTCAACTCCAAGGCCCAGCGGGTCAGCGTCTGCAACGCGGCCGAGACCCTGCTCGTCCACCAGGACGTCGCCGACGCCTTCCTTCCGCTCGCGCTCGCCGCGCTCGCCGAGGCCGGGGTCACCGTGCACGGCGACGACGCGGTGCTGAAGGCCGCCGAGGGCACCGCCGCGACCGTGCTGCCCGCCACCGACGAGGACTGGGAGGCCGAGTACCTGTCGTACGACATCGCGGCCGCCGTCGTCCCCTCGCTGGACGCCGCCGTCGCGCACATCCGCCGCTGGACCTCCGGGCACACCGAGGCCATCGTCACCACCTCGCAGGCCGCCGCCCGCCGCTTCACGCGACTGGTCGACTCGACCACGGTGGCCGTCAACGCCTCGACCCGGTTCACCGACGGCGGTGAGTTCGGCTTCGGCGCCGAGATCGGCATCTCCACCCAGAAGCTGCACGCCCGCGGCCCGATGGGCCTGCCCGAGCTGACCAGCACCAAGTACATCGTCACTGGTGACGGCCACGTCCGCGGCGAGGCGACGCCGACCGTGGGCGCCGGCGCCGACGCCCGCTGAGCCCGGCCGTCGGGGCCGCCGCCGGCCCGCCGTCACACGAGTGACGGACCAACTGCCCCGAGCCCCAGACAAATCGCCCGACCGGTAATACGCTGAATCCGTGGCTGACGATGTGGGGGGCTTGCCGTACCCCGACGGTGCCGACCACGGTGGTGCGGACGACGAGTTCGCCACCGTGGTCTTCGACGAGGCCTTCGTGCGGTCCGCCGCCGTGCACGAGCCGACGGCCAAGGAGCGGCAGCTCGCCGCCGCCGAGGCCCGCTTCGAGCCCGACACGGCCGGTCCCGGCTGGGCCTTCGACGTCCCGCCCGGGGACGGACTGCCGCTGGAGCTGCGTCCGTACCCGAGCCGGCTCGACGACGACCACCGCTACCCCGATCCGTGGACCGGCACGGGCCGGTCCGCCGGGCGGCGCTCGCGGCGCTGGCGCCCGGGCGGCTTCGACCCGATCGGCGCCGGGCGCGGCCGGTACGTCGCCCAGCAGCGCTGGCACCGCCCGGTGGCCTGGGTGCTCGCCGTGATCATGGGCGTGAGCCTGGTCGCGGTGGCGGTCGCGGCGATCTACCAGGGGGCGGGCGGGACCGGCGGGGCGCCCCGGCGGCCCGAGTCCGGCAGCAGCAGCCCCGGGGTCGACCCGCTGCCGCCACCGGCCGAGCCGTCGCTCGTGGTCACCGCGCCGACGGGCTGAACGACGGTTCGGCGGGGCGGTGCGCCGGTGTGCCCGGCATGGCCGGAACCGGTCACGGAGGGTTTCCGGTGAACTGCGGCAGGACCCTCGTACCGGGGCGAGGAGGCGCCTTACCCTGGTGTCATGGGTGACCCGCGCGAGCCTCCGGAGGGTGCGCCCGAGGGCGGTTCCGGAAACGATGACGAGTACCGGTCCGTCGTCTTCGACGAATCGTTCGTCCGGGCTGCCCGGATCCAGGAGCTGTCCGCGCGCGAGCGGCTGTCCGGCGCGTTCGGCCGGCCCACCCGGCCGAAGGTCCGGCTGGGGCCGCTCGGCACCGTGCCCCGGCAGGCGCTCGCGCTGCTGCTGGTGATCCTGCTGGCGTTCGGGGCCGCCGTGTACTTCGGGGTCAGCTCGCCGATCAGGCCCACCGCCCGCCCCCAGGGCAGCCAGCTGACCGTCAGCCTGGTGGCGCTGAGCCCGGCCTCGGCGGTCCACCCGGTCGCCGACCCGGCGAACCCGTTCGCCGGCCTGCCGCCGGGCTACAGCGACGGCGCGGTCGGGCTGGGCACGCCGACCGGGGCGGCCACCGGGCACTTCACCCGGGTCGAGGTGACCAAGGCGCTCGACACCGTCCAGCGCTACCTGGTGGCGTCCTCGCTGTCGCCCGCCGTGCTGGTGCAGGGGGCGACCGCGGAGGTGCGGGCCTTCATCACCCCCGGTGAGCAGGCCCAGTTCGACGCGAGCGTGGTCCAGCCGGTCGACGACCGGCACCACGCGCTGACCGGCTGGCTGGTCCGCTTCGACCCGGCGCAGGTCGCGCTGGCCGCGGACACCGTGAAGGTGGCGGGCGCGATGCGGATCGACGAGGCGGACGGCGGCACGCTGCGGATCACCACCGACCACACCTTCGTCTACGCACTGAAGCCGGCCGGGTCGCCGAGCGGGGCGCCGGTCACGCTGGAGACCGTGCGGCGGCAGCTGACCTTCGAGTTCGACCGGGTCGACCTGGCGGCGGCGCAGCTGCGGCTGGTGGACTCGGTGCTGCAGGCGGGGCCCGCGCCGTGCGACGGTTCGCTGGCCGGGGTGGTGCAGCCGGTGCTCGCGGGCACCGACGCCACCGCGCCGCCGGCCGGGCCGGCGGCGGTGGACCCGGGCAACCACGCGCGGCCGGCCTGGCAGCTGTGCGGGGTGCTGGCGGGGAGCTGAGGACGGCCGGCGGCCCCCGGCCGGGTGACCGGGGGCCGCCGAAACGTTCCCGCGGGGAGCCTTCGCGCCTCAGCCGTTGTCGCCGGAGCCGCCGTCCTTGCCACCGCCGCTGCCGTTGCCGTTGCCGCGTCCGGCACCGGTGAAGGTGTCGCGGAGCTTGCCGCCGACCGAGGCCGCGCCGCCCGCGACGTCGCGGATCAGGCCCATCAGCGGGTCCTTGCTCTCCTTCACCGAGGTCGTGTAGTGCTCGGCGGCCGCCCGCCACTGCTCGCCGACCGAGGTGTCCGGGTCGTCGGTGCGGCGCGGGTAGGCGCCGGCCAGGATGGAGCGGTACTCCTCGCTCTCCGCCCACTTCTTCAGCTGGGCGACCCGGACCACCGCGAACGGGTGGCTCTGCGGCAGCACCTGCAGCAGCTTGAGCACGCCGTCGCGCAGGTCGCCGGCCTTCTCGTACTCCGCGGCCTGCTCCAGGAAGGCGTCCACGTTCATCTCGGCCACGTTGTGGCCGCCGGCCAGCTTCATCAGCGCCCGCATCGACGCCTGGAGGTCCTGCCCGGCCAGCAGGCCGGCCCGGTCGCTGGAGATCTCGGCCTTGCGGAACCACTCCTTGAGCGCGGTGACGATCGCCATGATCGCCAGGTTGCCGAGCGGCACCCAGGCTATCCGGGTGGCGATGTTGGTGAGGATCATCAGCATCGTCCGGTAGACGGCGTGCCCGGACATCGCGTGGCCGACCTCGTGGCCGATCACCGACCGGAGCTCCTCCTCGTCCAGCAGCTCCACCAGGCCGCTGGTCACCACGATCACCGGGGTGTCGATGCCGATGCAGTAGGCGTTGACCGTCGGTTCCTGGGTGACGTAGAGGTCCGGCACCTTGTCGAGGTCGAGCACGTACGCGGCGTCGCGGACCATCTCGTGCAGCTCGGGGAACTGCCGCTCGGAGGTCTTCACGGCGGTGGCCAGGAACATCAGCCGGATCGAGCGCTCGGAGACGAGACCGGCGAGCCGCTTCAGCACGTCGTCGAAGCCGGTGAGCTTGCGCAGCGCGACGAGCGCCGAGCGGTCCGCCGGGTGCTCCCAGGCGCGGGTCGAGATCTCCGGGAAGCGCTGGCGGCGCCGGCTCGGGGTCTTCGCGGTCGTATCGGTCATGTGTGTGTGCCTCCCTGTCGACGGCGGCCCCGGTCCCCGGCCGGCCCCCGCTGCTCTTCGTCTGCAACGACTGTCCGGACAACGTCCGTGGTTGCGCACTCGTCCCCGCGGACGCGTTCCGAGTGGCGCGGGCGCCGTTCGGGGCGGCGCGCACGGCGCCCGCGGGGGCGGTGGGCGGCGCCGGTGTGAGGGCGGTTTACCCTGAATGCCCGGGAGAGCCGGGCCACCTCAGGCCGCGGCACCGCGCAGTCCGAGGAGCCCGCAGATGTCCACCGCCGCCCTTGCCAGCCTGGCCGCCCCGATCTCCGCGGAGAACGGTCCCGGGCTCTTCCTGCGGATCATCGTGGTCGCGTCGTTCGTCGGCGTGGGCCTGCTGGCCTGGGTCCTGCTGCGGGCCGGCCGCAACAACTGACCGGCCCGCCGGCCCGGCCCCGGCGGGCCCCGGCTCACGGCGGTTCAGAGGCGGTGGGCCGCCGAGCGGTTGCCGTGTAACCCCCCGTACGATGACGGGTGGGCCCTCACCGGCCCGTACGACACCCCTGCCCGCCACCCGAGCCGAGAAGGTCCCGCCGACCATGAGCACTGCCGCCGCACTCCCCGTCCTGAACCTCCTCGCGAACGAGGGCGAGGGTGGCAACCACGACAGCCTCAACCCGTACCTGACGGGTGGCGCCGCGCTGTTCGTCCTTCTGGTGCTGCTCTTCGTGACCACCCGCTTCAACCGGGACCGCTGACCCGGCCGACGGTGGCCCGGGGTGCGGCTCCGCCCCCGGGGCGCCCGTCACCCGGCCGTTCCCGCACCGCAACGGGCGTCGCGTAAGGTGTGGCGCCATGGGAGAGCAGACCGGGAGTCCCGGCGTACCGGCGCCGGAGCGGCGTCGTCTCGGCGTGATGGGCGGCACCTTCGACCCGATCCACCACGGGCACCTGGTCGCCGCCAGTGAGGTCGCCAGCGCGTTCCACCTGGACGAGGTGATCTTCGTCCCGACCGGACAGCCGTGGCAGAAGAGCGACCGGCAGGTCAGCCCGGCCGAGGACCGCTACCTGATGACGGTCATCGCCACCGCGGAGAACCCGCAGTTCTCGGTCAGCCGGATCGACATCGACCGCGAGGGCCCGACGTACACCGTCGACACCCTGCGCGACCTGCACGCGATGCACCCGGACGCCGACCTCTTCTTCATCACCGGCGCCGACGCGCTCGCCCAGATCCTCTCCTGGCGGGACTCCGACGAGCTTTTCTCGCTCGCCCACTTCATCGGCTGCACCCGGCCGGGGCACACTCTGTCGGACGCCGGGCTTCCGGTGGGCGGGGTCTCCCTGGTGGAGGTCCCGGCGCTGGCCATCTCCTCCACGGACTGCCGCAACCGGGTCGCCAAGGGCGAGCCGGTCTGGTACCTCGTCCCGGACGGCGTGGTCCGCTACATCGACAAGCGGGCGCTGTACGCGCCGCACCGGACCTGATCCCGGAGGGGCCGACCGACGGATGAGCGAGCGCAGGGGACCTGAGGGGCAGCAGTCCGGGCAGCCGGACGACTGGTCGACCGGGCAGTACCAGCAGTACCCGCCGTACCAGCAGGGCGGTTACGAGCAGCAGCCAGGGCAGCAGCCCGGGCAGTACGAGCAGTCGGGTGCGTACGAGCAGTACGAGCAGTACGACCAGTACGGGCAACAGGTGCAGTCCGCGCCCTACGGTCAGGGGCAGTACGGCTACCAGGACCAGTACCAGCAGCAGGGGTACCAGACCTCCTACGAGCCGCAGTACGAGCAGCCCGGGGGGTACGAGCAGCCCGGGGGATACGGGCAGCAGGCGCCGCAGGGCTACCAGCAGCAGGGCGGCTACGGCTACCAGGAGCAGTACCAGCAGGGGCAGCAGGGCTACCAGCAGCCGCAGCCCTACGAGACCGCGCCGATGCCGGCCGTCGTCGACCCGCAGCCGCAGGCGCCGGCCGCGCCCGTCCCGCCGCGCCCCCGGGTGCCGCGCCC
>NZ_BAAAKJ010000327.1:2621-17313 GCF_039527695.1 Kitasatospora putterlickiae | reverse complement strand
TGGCGGGCAGCGACCGGCGGCCGGTCGCGGCGTGCGCGAACTCGGCGCCGGCGGACCGGCTGCCGTCGGCCGAGCTGGCGCGGCTGGTGCCCGAGCTGCTCTGCACGGCGGAGGCGATCTCGCTGGCGTACGGCGGCTCGCCTACTCCTCGCTGGTGCGAGAACCGTTGCGGCGCCAGGCCCTCGGCGCACGCCAGCCGTACTTGAGGGCGAGCATCCGCAGGCCGAACGCGGTGAGCGCGGCGGCGGTGCCGGTGGCGGCGGTGAGGCCGTCGAGCGCGATCAGCACGGCGACCAGGGCGGCGCCGACCAGGGCGGGCACGGCGTAGATCTCGCGGTCCCAGCGGAGCAGCGAGGGGATCTCGCCGGCCAGGACGTCGCGCATCACGCCGCCGCCGGCGGCGGTCACCATGCCGAGGGCGACGGCGGCGACGGCGCCGAGGCCGAAGTCGTGGGCCTTGGCGGTGCCGGTGACGCAGAACAGGCCGAGGCCGAGCGCGTCGAGGGTCTGCACGGCGCGGTTGATCCGTTCGACCTCGGGGTGCAGGAAGAAGACGACCAGGGCGGCGACCAGCGGGGTGACGAAGTAGCCGAGGTTGGTGAAGGCGGCGACCGGGGTGGCCCCGATGACGAGGTCACGCATCACGCCGCCGCCGAGCGCGGTGACCTCGGCCAGCACACAGATGCCGAAGATGTCCATGTTCTTGCGGACGGCGAGCAGCCCCCCGGAGAGGGCGAAGACGAAGATGCCGACGAGGTCCAGCGACTGCTGCACGTCGGAGGGGAAGATCTGCGAGGTCACGGCACCAGTGTGACCCGGCCGAGCCTCCCCTCCGGTCGGACGGTCACGCGGAGGCGAGCGTCTTTTCCCCGGAGGCGCCCTCCGGGAAGTGGCACGCCACCTGGTGCCCCGCGCTCGCGGCGGCGAGCGGCGGCTCCTGGCTCGCGCAGATCTCCTGGGCCTTCCAGCAGCGGGTGCGGAAGCGGCAGCCGCTGGGCGGGTTGATCGGCGAGGGCACGTCGCCCTTGAGCAGAATCCGCTCGCGCCCGGCGCGCTGCCGGCGGCGCGGGTCGGGCACCGGCACGGCGGACATCAGCGCGGTGGTGTACGGGTGCATCGGGGTGCGGTAGAGCGAGTCCCGGTCGGCGATCTCGACGATCTTGCCGAGGTACATCACCGCGACCCGGTCGGAGACGTGCCGGACCACCGAGAGGTCGTGCGCGATGATCAGGTAGGTCAGGCCGAGCTCCTTCTGGAGGTCGTCGAGCAGGTTGACCACCTGGGCCTGGATGGAGACGTCGAGCGCGGAGACCGGCTCGTCCGCGACGATCATCTTGGGCCGCAGGGCGAGCGCCCGGGCGATGCCGATGCGCTGGCGCTGGCCGCCGGAGAACTCGTGCGGGTAGCGGTTGTAGTGCTCGGGGCTGAGTCCGCACAGCTCCAGCAACTCCTGGACGGCCTTCTTGATCCCGCCCGCGGGCTCGGCCTTCTGCAGCTTGAACGGCGCGCCGATGATGGTGCCGACGGTGTGCCGGGGGTTCAGCGAGGAGTACGGGTCCTGGAAGATCATCTGGATGTCGCGGCGCAGCGGCCGCATCGCCCCGACGCCCAGGTGGGTGATGTCGGTGCCCTCGAACTCGACCGTCCCTCCGGTGGGTTCGTCGAGCCGGGTGACCAGCCGGCCCATCGTCGACTTGCCGCAGCCGGACTCGCCGACGACGCCCAGGGTCTCGCCGGCGTTGACGGTGAAGTCGATGCCGTCGACCGCCCGGACGGCGCCGCTCTGGCGCCGCAGCAGACCGCTGTGGATGGGGAAGTGCCGGGTCAGGCCGGTCACCTTGAGCAGCGGCCGCCGGTCCGAGGCGGGCGCCTGCGCGGGCACCTTCTTCATGGGGTCGGTGCCCGCCGCCTGAGTGTCCGTCATCGGTTCTCTCCAGAAAGGTGGTACGAGGCCGGGCTCACAGCCGGGGCGCGATCTCTTCGGCGAAGATCCGGTGCCGCTCGGCGAGCGCGAGGTGGCAGGCGGCGTGGTGTCCGGGCGCGACCTCGGTGAGACCGGGGGTCTCCTCGGTGGAGCGCCCGCCGGTCAGCGCGGCGTAGGGGCAGCGCGGGTGGAAGGCACAGCCGGACGGCACGTTGATCAGGCTGGGCGGGGTGCCCTTGACCGGGACGAGGCGGTCCTGCAGCTCGCGGTCGAGGCGCGGCATCGAGCCCAGCAGACCCCAGGTGTAGGGGTGTTCGGGCGCGTCGAAGATGGTCTCGGCCGGGCCGCGCTCGACGCACTTGCCGCCGTACATCACGAGGATGTCGTCGGCGAGCTCGGCGACCACCCCGAGGTCGTGGGTGATGATGATGACGGCCGAGCCGAACTCCTCCTGGAGGTCCCGGATGAGGTCCAGGATCTGGGCCTGCACGGTGACGTCCAGGGCGGTGGTGGGCTCGTCGGCGATCAGCAGCGAGGGGTCGTTGACCAGCGCCATGGCGATCATGGCGCGCTGGCGCATGCCGCCGGAGAACTGGTGCGGGAAGTCGTCGACCCGGCGGTCGGGCTGCGGGATGCCGACCCGGTCGAGCATCTCGACGGCGCGGGCGCGGGCCTGCTTCCTGCTCGCCCGCGGGTGGTGCACCCGGTAGGCCTCGACGATCTGCTGCCCCACCGTGTAGTAGGGGTGCATCGCGGTGAGCGGGTCCTGGAAGATCATCGCCATCTGCCGGCCGCGCAGCTCGCGGACCCGGTCGGGACCGGCCGCGATCAGCTCCTCGCCGTCGAGCCAGATCTCGCCGCTGATCCGGGCCCGCTTGGAGCGGTGCAGGCCCATGATGCCGAGCGAGGTGACGGACTTGCCGGAGCCGGACTCGCCGACGATGCCGAGGGTGCGGCCCTTGGCGAGGTCGAAGCCCACCCCGTCGACGGAGCGGACCAGGCCGTCGTCGGTGTCGAAGTGGATCCGCAGGTCCCGGACGGAGAGGAAGGCGTCCTTCCCGCCCGGGGCGGCCGCGCGGGCCGGGGTCTTCTGGAGCTCGGTCACGACAGCCTCACCCGGGGGTCGACAGCGGCGTACAGGAGGTCAACCACGAGGTTGCAGAGGACGATGAAGAAGGCGGCGAGCAGGGTGACGCCGAGGATCTTCGGCAGGTCGTTGTCGGAGATCGCCTGGACGGCGAACTGGCCGACGCCCTGGAGCGAGAAGACCTGCTCGGTGATCAGCGCGCCGCCGAGCAGCAGGCCGAGGTCCATGCCGAAGATGGTGACGATCGGGGTGAGCGCGGCCCGCAGCCCGTGCCGGGTGACGACCTTGGACTCGGCCAGGCCCTTGGCCCGGGCGGTGCGGATGTAGTCCTCGCTCATCGTCTCCAGCATTCCGGCGCGGGTGAGCCGGGCGTAGAGCGCGGAGTAGAGGAAGGCCAGCGAGATCCACGGGAGGATCAGGTTGCGGGCCCACATCACCGGGTTGTCGGTGAAGTCGACGTACTGGAGGTTGTCCAGGATCGGCCACTCGTAGCTGAACACGGTGAGCAGCAGCGCGCCGGTGAAGAAGACCGGCAGCGAGACGCCGGCGAGCGCGACGCCCATCGAGAGGCGGTCGAAGATCGAGCGCGGCTTGAGCGCGGAGATCACACCGGTGGTGACGCCGGAGACCAGCCAGATCACGGCGGCGCCGATGGCGAGCGAGATGGTGACCGGGATGCGCTTGGTCAGCTCGGGCCAGACTTCGAGGTGGTTCTTGAAGGAGTAGCCGAAGCAGGGCACGTGGCAGGTGGCCGGTTCCGGGCCGAAGGTGTACTCGGCGCCGCTGACCAGGCCCTTGAGGAAGTTCCAGTACTGCGTGTACAGCGGCTGGTCGAGGCCGAGGTTCTGCTTGACCGCCTTGATCGCGTCGGGGGACGGGTTCTTCCCGATGTACTGGGTGGCCAGCTGGTCGGCCGTCTGTCCGGCGAGGCGCGGGAGCAGGAAGAAGATCGCGAAGGTGACCGCGCTGACGACCAGCAGCAGCACCGCCGCCGCGAGGATCCTGCGGATGATGTAGGCAAACACAGTTGGTCGGCTCCGGCCGCCCGCCGCCGTCCGGGATCCTCCGGACGGCGGCGGGCGCCGCTGCCTTCACCTGCCTTCAGGGATGCGGAGCCAGGCTCTTACTTGGTGGTGCCGATGTTCAGGTAGTCGTACTCACCCGAGAAGGCCGGCGTGGACACGAGGTTGGTGGCGTTGTCCGGGCGGTACAGGAAGACCTTGAAGTCGGTCAGCGGGACGTAGACCGCCTGCTCCATGACCTTCTTGTCGATGTCGCCGTAGATCTTCTCGCGGGCCGCCCGGTCCGGGTTGGTGGCGGCGTCGTCGAGCAGCTTGTTGATCGCGGGGTCGTTCAGCGAGGGCAGGTTGCTGTTGCCGGAGGCCTTGATCGCGCGGCCGTCGACGATCTGCTGCAGGAAGCCGTAGCCGGTCGGCCAGTCGGCGCCCCACTGCATCATCATCAGGCCGATGTTGTGCTCCTTGGCGAACGCCGGAGCGCCGGCGCTGTCGGCCAGGTACTTGCCCTGCGGGAACTGCTGGATCTCGGCGTTGATGCCGACCTTCTTCAGCGCGGCCTGGATCGAGGTGGCGGCGGCGACCTCGGTGGCACGCTCGGTGCGGGCGGAGAGCACGGTGGTGATGCCGTCCTTGCCGCAGGCCTTCAGGGCCTCCTTGGCCTTGGCCTCGTCACCCTTGTTGTCCTTGGTCTCCCACAGGTTGAAGTCCTGGTGGCCCGGGATGTCCGGCGGGAGCATGGTGTGGGCGACCTGGCCGCGGACCGGGCCGCCGAGCGCGGTCTGCACCGAGACCTTGTCGACCGCGAACTGGACGGCCTTGCGGCACTCGATGTTGTCGAACGGCGCGACCTCGGTGTTGATCGCCATGTAGACCTTGCGGCCGCCGTAGGCGTTGTCGGTGCTGGCCTTCAGCTTCGGGTTCTGCAGGATCTGCGCCTGGGTCTGCGGGTCGACGCCGCCGCCCACCAGGTCGACCTGGGCGTTGCCGGCCAGCAGGTCCTTGTCGATGGTGGCCTGGTCGATGTTCATCCGCAGCACGATCTTGTCCGGCAGCTGCTTGCGGATCGGGTCGGTGGCCGGGTCCCAGTTGGTGTTCGGCACCAGGACGGCCTGCTTGCCGTCCTCGTAGGACTCGAACTTGAAGGCGCCGGAGGCGGCGATCTTCTTGACGTACTCGGCGCCGGTGTCCTTGGCCTGCGGGACCGGGACCGTCTGCGGGGCGCTGACCAGGTAGTCGAAGTCGGCGAAGGCGTGCTTCAGGTGGAAGACGATGGTGGTGTCGTCGGGCGTCTCGATCGACTTCAGGTCACCGGTCTTGTCCTTGTACGGACCCGCGTACGGGGTCTCGTTGTCGACCAGCAGCTCCTTGAAGTACGTCGGGCCGTTGGAGTTGACCTCCGGCGCGAAGTTGGAGCGCTCGACGGCGTACTTGACGTCCTTCGAGGTGATCGGGGTGCCGTCGTCGTACTTCAGGCCCTTGCGCAGCTTGTACGTCCAGGTCAGGCCGTCCGCGCTGACCTGGCCGAGCGACTCGGCGAGGTCCGGGACGAGCTTGTTGCCCGCCTCGCCGGCGCCCGGCTGGAAGGTGGTGAGCGGCCGGCCGTACAGGCGCGAGAAGTTGTAGATGTAGGCGTAGTACGTGTTGCCCGGGTCGAGCGAGTCCGGGGTGCCCTTCATCTCGAAGGTGACCGTCCCGCCCTTCTTGTCCGAGGCGTTGACGATGCCCTTGGTGGCCGCGTTGGCCCCGGAGCCGCCGGCGGCCTCGGTGCCGGCGGCGGTGGACTTGGCGTCGTCGCTCTTGGTGCTCGACGAGCAGCCGGTGACGACCAGGACCGCGGCAGCGGCCGTGGCGGTCAGCGCGACGGTACGGGACCTACGCATGGTGAGATCAACCCCTTGGGGAAGTGGTGGCCGAACGAGGGATCCTGACGCTTCGTCAGTTGCTCTTGGGATCGAGGGCGTCACGCAGCCCGTCGCCGAGCAGGTTGAAGGCGAGCACGGTGATGAAGATCGCCAGACCGGGGACCACCATGTACTGGGGGTCCACCTGGTAGTACCGGATCGCGTCCTGGAGCATCCCGCCCCAGGAGGCCTGCGGAGGCTGGATGCCGACGCCGAGGAAGCTCAGCCCGGCCTCGAAGAGGATGTTGGTCGGGATCAGCAGGGTCGAGTAGACCAGGATCGGACCGACCAGGTTGGGCAGCAGTTCCCTGAACAGGATGAACGGTCCCCGGGCGCCCAGGCTGCGGGCCGCGTAGACGAACTCGCGCTCGCGCAGCGAGATGGTCTGTCCGCGCACGATCCGGCCGATGTAGGGCCAGTTGAAGAAGCCGATCACGAAGATCAGCACCACGATGTGCAGCGGGAGGCCGTGCAGTCCGAACGCGCCGCCCTGCAGCGAGGTGGAGATCGCGATGGCGAAGAGCAGCAGCGGGAAGGCGAGGAAGACGTCCATCACCCGGCTGATCAGGGTGTCCACCCAGCCGCCGTAGTAGCCGGCCATGATGCCGAGCACGGTGCCGATGGTGTTGGACAGGACGGTCGCGCCGAAGGCGACCAGCAGGGAGACCCAGGAGCCCTCGATGACGCGGGTCATCAGGTCACGGCCCTGCAGCGGGTCGACGCCGAGCGGGTGGTCCCAGCTCATGCCGCCCCAGTCGCCCAGCGGCAGGCCGCCGAGGTCGGCGTCCAGCAGGTCCTGGTGGAGGGCGTCGGGGTCGAGGCCGAAGACCGACTCGATCGGCTTGGCCAGCACGGCGAGCAGGATGAGCAGGATCACCACGATGCCGCCGACGACGGCGGCCTTGTCCCGCTTGAAGCGGGTCCAGGCGATCCGGCCGAGCGAACGGCCCTCGATCTTCTTGGCCGGGCTCGCGGCGGCGTCTGCCTCCGGTGCGTCGCCGGCGGTCTTGATGGGTGCGGTCATGGTCAGTTCGGTCCCCTCGCCGACGGTGGCCGGCCCACGGGTGCCGGACGCCGGGATCGGCGGCTCGGCTGGTGCGGACGTGCTTGGGTGCGGACGTGCGGAGGTGCAGGTGCGGGGTGCTTCCCAGCGGTACGACGTGCTCAGTACTGCTGCCACGCGGGATGGGCGTCACGTGGATCATGCGGCCCGTCAGCGCGTTCGCCTTTGTGAGGCGCCAACCACGCGCGGTGGGCTGTTGCAGAACTCTCTGCCATCCGAACTGGCTTGCGCCAGCCCTGACAACCGACAGATGCCCAACTGTGATCTGTCCGCATGCACCTCCACGATCTTCGGCATATCCCTCTTCACACAGCTGTAACAGCCATGTCAATATGTCTGCCAGTCGCTTCTGCGAGATCGTCCGGAAAAACACCGAAACCGGCCTGACGGGACGTCAAGCCGGTTTCCTCGGCGAATGTTCGGTGTGTTCGGCCGGTCAGCGACCGGGGTAGCCGGGCCACGGCTGCTGCGGCGGGGGCTGCTGCCCCGGCCAGCCCGGGGCCGGCGGACGCGTGCCGTAGCCGAAGCCCTGCCCCTGGGCCGGACCCTGCTGCGAGGCGTACGGCGGCGGGGGCACCGGCGGGTACGGGCCCGTCTGCGGTCGGCCGTGCCCGCCGGCCTCCCGGTCGTAGAACGGGCGCGCGTTGGCCCGCATCCACAGCGCCACCGGGTCGTACTCGTCCGCCATCGCCACCGTCGAGACCGCCAGCCCCTCCGGCGCGACCGCGATCGCCCGCTGCATCAGCGCCCGCACGGCCTCCACCGTGGGCGGCGAACTCTCGTACAGGTCCAGACCGATGGCCAGGTACGGTTCGCCCACCGACGGCCGCACCCAGGCCCGGCGCAGCGCCTTCACCGCGCGCACCTCGACCGCCTGCCGCTCCAGCAGCGCGAAGAACCCCTGCGCCGGCACCTGCGGCTCGCTCAGCTTCAACGGCCCGGCCGGCAGCCGGTCCAGGCCCGCGGCGACCCGCCGGAGGTCCGCCCACGGCACGCCCACCCCGCCGCCCGGGGCGTGCGGGTTCAGCCAGAGCCCCCACCGGGTCCGGTACAGCGAGGCCGCGATCTCCCGGCCGGAGATCACCTCGTGCGCCCGCGCCCAGCCGGACGCCGCCAGCTGCTCGGGCGAGGTGACGGCCGGGGCGTAGCCGTGACCGCTGATCTCCATGTTCCCGTACTGGGCGTCCGGACTGCCCGGGGTGCCGTGCCAGAGCAGCATCCAGACCCGGCCCTCGGCGAGCGCGTGCAGCATCGTCTCGTAGGCCTCGTAGCGCTCCGGCGCCACCTCGCGCAGCGCGCGCTCCAGCGCGCCCGGATCCGGGCGTCCGGTGGGCGCCTGGCCCCAGGGCCCCGGTGCACCGCCAGCTACCGATCCCGCACTCATGCGCCCACCTCGCTGCGCTTCTTCGTTCCTCGTCCGTCACCGGCGGCCCGGCGGCCGTCAGCACGAACCCTATGGGGCGGCCGCCGACCCCCGCCACGCCGACGTGCCAGGGTTCGCGCCGCCACCCCGCCCGCACCCCGTCCGGCGGACACCGGACGGACGACGGCCGGAGGCCGGATCAGCCCCGCACGTAGAACGGCGCGACCCGGTTCACCAGCCAGTCGACCACCGGATCGTCCGCGAGGTCGAGCAGTACGAGGTGGACGCCGCCAGGCAGCGGCGCGGTTCCCAGCGCTCGTCCCAATGCGCCGTTCACCTCGGCCGGGTCGGCCGGGGCCAACGGGTCCAGCTGGACGCCCACGAACATCACGGTCGGCTCGCCCTCGACGCTCGCCAGCGCCCGCCGCGCGCTCAGCACTCCCGGCAGCGCCGCGAGTTCGCCGCGGCAGGCGGCCAGGAACGCCTCCGGGTCCTCCCCGGGCACCAGCTCGCGCAGCGCCACCCGGCCGCCGCCCGGCGCCGCGTCCGGCCCGCCCGGCCCGTCCGGCCCGGCGTCCCAGCGGTCCTCGCGGGGCCCGCGGCGCAGCTCGGCCACGCCCTCCGGCGGCACCGGGATGCCCACCGCCGCCTCGGGGTTGACCGCGATGCCCACGCCCAGCGGCAGACCGCGGGCGAACTCCCACACCGGTGCGACCACGAACGGCATCCCCGGCGCCTGCTGGAGGAACACCTCCTGGGAGGAGAACACCGGGACATAGGGGTCGCCGGCCAGTTCGACCGTCGGCAGGTCCAGCGAAAGACCCTGCGGGTCGCCGCCCGACGGCAGCGGGATCCACACCTGGCTGCGCGCCAGCACCTCGATCACCCGGGGGGTGGCGCCCGGGTCGCCGAGCGCGGCGGTGAGCACCTGCTCCAGTTCGTTGGCCGGCCACGCGCCGCCCGGCGGCGCCGACTCCGCCCCGCCCCACCCCTGCTGCTCCACCGGGTACCCCATCCGCCGCCGTACCGCCCTCCACTCGCCGATGCCCGCAGCCTAGCGTTTCGGCCCCCCGCGCCGGGCGGCCAGGCCGGACGTGAGGGAGTCCCCCCTCCCCTCATCCGTGCGGACGTGCCATGATGTGCGCGTCTGCGGTGGCATCCACCCAGGCCCCTCCAACTCCATACCGGCCGCTCGAACCCGCGCGGGAGAGTCCGGAGTGCCACCGTCAGGCGGCACAGCCGGCGCCGAAGGAGCAAGTCCTCCCCGGAATCTCTCAGGCACCCCTACCGCACGGGTTAGGCACATCTGGAAAGCGGTGAACGGCCCTGCCGTCCGCCCACCCACGGTGCAAGCCGCCATGCTGTCCCTTGCAGGGCAGTGGACGGTGAAGCTCTCAGGTTCGACGACAGATGGGGAGACCCAGCCGCCGCATGCCCGCGTGCAGGGTCCGCCGCCCCGAAGCAGGGCCGGTCCCGGCGCGCGCACCCCTGAGTGCCCCGACCGAGGAGTTCCTGGCCATGTCGTCCCTCCGCCTCACCGCGCTCGACGCGCTGCACCGCGCCCTCGGCGCCACCATGACCGACTTCGCCGGCTGGGACATGCCGCTGCGCTACGGCAGCGAGCGCGAGGAGCACCTCGCCGTCCGCACCAAGGCGGGTCTGTTCGACCTCTCGCACATGGGCGAGATCACCATCACCGGCCCGCAGGCCGGCGAGATGCTGGACCACGCCCTGGTCGGCTTCGTCTCCGCGCTCGGCGAGCTGCGCGCCCGCTACACCATGATCTGCGCCGAGGACGGCGGCATCCTGGACGACCTGATCGTCTACCGCCTGCGCGAGGACGCCTTCCTGGTCGTCGCCAACGCCTCCAACGCCCAGCTGGTGCTGGACGAGCTGATCGCCCGGGCCAAGGGCTACAACGCCGTCGTCTCCGACGACCGCGACGCCTACGCGCTGATCGCCGTCCAGGGCCCGGAGTCCACCGCGATCCTGGCCGACACCACCGAGGCCGACCTGCCCGGCCTGAAGTACTACGCGATCCTCCCGGCCCAGGTGGCCGGCCGCGACGTGCTGCTCGCCCGCACCGGCTACACCGGCGAGGACGGCTTCGAGATCTTCTGCAACCCGGGCGACGCCGAGCAGATCTGGCAGGCGCTGACCGGGGCCGGCGCCGACCGCGGGCTGATCCCCTGCGGCCTGTCCTGCCGCGACACGCTGCGCCTGGAGGCCGGCATGCCGCTGTACGGCCACGAGCTGTCCACCGACCTGACCCCGTTCGACGCGGGCCTGGGCCGGGTCGTCCGCTTCGACAAGACCACCAACGAGGGCGCCTTCGTCGGCCGCAAGGCCCTGGAGCGCGCCGCCGCCGAGGCCGAGGCCAACCCGCCGCGGGTGCTGGTCGGCCTGGTCTCCGAGGGCAAGCGCGTGCCGCGCGCCGAGTACACCGTGGTCTCCACCGACGGTGAGCCGATCGGCCGGATCACCTCCGGCTCGCCCTCCCCGACCCTGGAGAAGCCGATCGCGATGGCCTACGTGGACGCGGCCCACGCCGCCCCGGGCACCACCGTCGCGGTGGACGTGCGCGGCAAGCACGAGCCGGTCCAGGTCGTGGCGCTGCCGTTCTACAAGCGCGCCCGCTGACCCTCCCCCACCTGTTTCCCCCCGCGAGGAACGTCCGCGCGCCGGGCCGCTTCGTCGTACCCGCTTCCCATCCTGGAGAATGACGCCATGAGCAACCCCCAGCACCTGCAGTACACCGAGGAGCACGAGTGGCTGACCGCCGCCGACGCCGACGGTGTGTCCACGATCGGCATCACCCAGCACGCCGCCGACGCCCTCGGTGACATCGTCTACGTGGAGCTCCCCGAGGTCGGTTCCGCCGTGACCGCCGGCGAGACCTGTGGCGAGCTGGAGTCGACCAAGTCGGTCAGCGACCTGTTCTCCCCGGTGACCGGTGAGGTCACCGAGGTCAACGAGGACGTCAAGAACGACAACAGCCTGGTCAACGGCGAGCCGTTCGAGGGTGGCTGGCTGTTCAAGGTCCGCGTCGAGGCGACCGGCCCCGTCCTGACCGCCGACGAGTACACCGCGCTCACCAACCCCTCGGCCTGAGCCACCGCCGGGGCGGCCGCCGCCCGCGGCCGTCCCGGCCCGCCCGCCCGTCGCCCGCCGCCACCCTTCCAGCGACGCGCAAGGCGCGGCCCCTCCTGCCTCTCCTCCCGGGAAGACCCCACCATGACGGTTCTGAACCAGTCCCTGCACGCCCTCGACCCGGAGATCGCCGCCGCGGTCGACGCCGAGCTGCACCGCCAGCAGACCACCCTGGAGATGATCGCCTCCGAGAACTTCGCCCCGGTGGCGGTCATGGAGGCCCAGGGCTCGGTGCTGACCAACAAGTACGCCGAGGGCTACCCCGGCCGCCGCTACTACGGCGGCTGCGAGCACGTCGACGTGGTCGAGCAGATCGCGATCGACCGGATCAAGGCCCTGTTCGGCGCCGAGCACGCCAACGTCCAGCCGCACTCCGGCGCGCAGGCCAACGCCGCCGCGATGTTCGCGCTGATCAAGCCGGGCGACACCATCCTGGGCCTGAACCTGGCGCACGGCGGTCACCTGACCCACGGCATGAAGATCAACTTCTCCGGCAAGCTCTACAACGTGGTGCCGTACCACGTGAACGACAAGAGCGGCCAGGTCGACATGGAGGAGGTCGAGCGCCTCGCCAAGGAGCACCAGCCGCAGCTGATCATCGCCGGCTGGTCCGCCTACCCGCGCCAGCTCGACTTCGCCGAGTTCCGCCGCATCGCCGACGAGGTCGGCGCGCTGCTGATGGTCGACATGGCCCACTTCGCCGGCCTGGTCGCCGCGGGCCTGCACCCCAACCCGGTGCCGTTCGCGGACGTGGTCACCACCACCACCCACAAGACCCTGGGCGGCCCGCGCGGCGGCGTCATCCTCTCCAAGGCCGAGCACGCCAAGAAGATCAACTCCGCGGTCTTCCCCGGCCAGCAGGGCGGCCCGCTGGAGCACGTCATCGCCGGCAAGGCCGTCGCCTTCAAGGTCGCCGCCTCGGAGGAGTTCAAGGAGCGCCAGCAGCGCACCCTGGACGGCGCCCGGATCCTCGCCGACCGCCTGCTGCAGGCCGACGTCACCGAGGCCGGCGTCTCCGTGCTGTCCGGCGGCACCGACGTCCACCTCGTCCTGGTCGACCTGCGCAACAGCCGGCTCGACGGCCAGCAGGCCGAGGACCGCCTGCACGAGGTCGGCATCACCGTCAACCGCAACGCCATCCCGAACGACCCGCGCCCGCCGATGGTCACCTCCGGCCTGCGGATCGGCACCCCGGCGCTCGCCACCCGCGGCTTCCAGGCCGAGGACTTCCGCGAGGTCGCCGACATCATCGCCGAGGCCCTGAAGCCGGCCTTCGACGAGGGCACCGCCGAGGCGCTCAAGGCCCGGGTCACCGCCCTGGCCGAGAAGTACCCGCTCTACCCGAACCTGTAAGTCCTCCCGTTCGGCCGCGGGTGACCGGGCTCACCCCGTCCGGACACCGGGGATTCCGGGGCACCGCGCACACTGGAGAGTGCGCGCGGTGCCCCGTCCCGTGTCGCCGCCCGCCCGACCGACCCATTCCGCCACCGCCGTCCTCCCCTCCCTGCCGGCACCACCCACGAGACCAGACAAGGACGTCCCTCCGTGGCCATCAGCGTCTTCGACCTCTTCTCCATCGGCATCGGCCCGTCCAGCTCCCACACCGTCGGCCCGATGCGCGCCGCCCGGATGTTCGCCCGCCGCCTGAAGTCGGAGGGCCTGCTGACCGAGGTGACGGCCGTCCGCGCCGAGCTGTACGGCTCACTGGGCGCCACCGGCCACGGCCACGGCACCCCCAAGGCGGTGCTGCTGGGCCTGGAGAACCACTCCCCCCGCACCGTCGACGTCGACCAGGCCGACCGCGACGTCGAGCGGATCACCGCCGAGAAGCGGATCAACCTGCTCGGCGTCCACGCCATCGACTTCGACCCGGACAGCCAGCTGGTGCTGCACCGGCGCCGCTCGCTGCCGTACCACGCCAACGGCATGACCCTGTGGGCCTTCCGGGCCGACGGCTCCACCGTGCTGGAGAAGACCTACTACTCGGTCGGCGGCGGCTTCGTCGTCGACGAGGACGCGATCGGCGCGGACCGGGTCAAGCCCGACGACACCGCGCTGAAGTACCCCTTCCGCACCGGCGAGGAACTGCTGCGGCTCACCCGGGAGACCGGCCTGTCCATCTCCGGCCTGATGCTGGAGAACGAGAAGGCCTGGCGCACCGAGGAGGAGATCCGCGCCGGACTGCTGGAGATCTGGCGGGTCATGCAGGAGTGCGTCCGGGCCGGCATGTCCCGCGAGGGCATACTCCCCGGCGGCCTCAAGGTGCGCCGCCGCGCCGCCGCGGCCGCCCGCGCGCTGCGCGCCGAGGGCATCGGCCCGGCCAACGCGATGGAGTGGGTGACCCTCTACGCGATGGCGGTCAACGAGGAGAACGCCTCCGGCCGCCGGGTGGTCACCGCCCCGACCAACGGCGCGGCCGGCATCATCCCCGCCGTTCTGCACTACTACCTGAACTTCATCCCGGGCGCCGACGAGGACGGCATCGTCCGCTTCCTCCTCGCCGCCGGCGCGATCGGCATGCTGTTCAAGGAGAACGCCTCCATCTCCGGCGCCGAGGTCGGCTGCCAGGGCGAGGTCGGCTCCGCCTGCTCGATGGCCGCCGGCGGCCTCGCCGAGGTCCTCGGCGGCACCCCCGAGCAGGTCGAGAACGCCGCCGAGATCGGCATCGAGCACAACCTCGGCCTCACCTGCGACCCGGTCGGCGGCCTGGTCCAGATCCCCTGCATCGAGCGCAACGGCATGGCCTCCGTCAAGGCCGTCACCGCCGCCCGGATGGCCCTGCGCGGCGACGGCCGCCACCACGTCTCCCTCGACAAGGCGATCAAGACCATGAAGGAGACCGGCGCCGACATGAAGATCAAGTACAAGGAGACCTCGCGCGGCGGCCTCGCCGTCAACGTCATCGAGTGCTGACCCCACCCCCGGGAACCCCCCGCGCCCCCGCCCACCGGGCGGGGGCGCCGCCGTTCCCGGGCTCCGCGGCGCGTCCCCATCACCCGGGCGGGTGAACCCCCGCCGGACCGGCCGTCCGGGGCCGCGACAGCTGCCATGGTGGCCGGGACAACGCCCCACGAGTCCCAGGGGGATCCGTATGACCAGGACCCGCTTCGGCGTCCGCGCCCTCACCGCCGTGCTGCTGGCCACCGCCCTCGGCACGGCCGGCGCCGGGCCGGCGGCGGCCCGCG
>NZ_BAAAKJ010000327.1:0-2615 GCF_039527695.1 Kitasatospora putterlickiae | reverse complement strand
CGCGGACGTCCGCTCCAGCCGCACGCCGCGCTGCCGGACGCCGGCGACGCGGCCTTCGCCGACGACTGCCTGCGCGCCCACAACGACCACCGCGCCCGCCACGGCGTCCCGCCGCTGACCCTGGACCCCGCCGTCCAGGACTACGCCAGGACCCGGGTCGCCCGGCTCTCCACCTACGAGGGCCTCTCCGGCGGCCACGCCGGCCTCGACCCCGCGTACGGCGAGAACCAGTCCTGGTTCGGCAACAGCGCCGCCATCCGCGCCACCTGCCGCCAGGCCGTGGACGGCTGGTACGCGCAGCACCGCGACTACGACTACGCGCGGCCCGACTTCTCCCCCGCCACCGGCCTCTTCACCCAGGTGGTCTGGAAGTCCTCCACCCGCCTCGGCTGCGCCCGTGCCTTCGGCCACGGCGGCACCTGGTACGAGACGTACATCGTCTGCAGCTACAGCCCCCCGGGCAACGTCCTCACCCAGTTCGCGCAGAACGTCCTCCCACCGCGCGACTGATCCACCGCGCGACCCGATCCACCGGCCGATCCACCGGCCGACCCGGCGGGCAGGCGTCGTCGGGCCCGGCCATGTTTCGTGCCGATCATGAATAATCTCAGGCCGTCGCGTGAACCTATGCAAATTCCCAAGGTGAACTAAGTTACAAACCTTGAAATCGAAGCCGCCCGGTTTGCCCGCATGCTGAGATCCATGCGATAGTCGAGATGTCCAAGGGCGGACGCCAGCGACTGGCGCGCCCCTGGGCGCGACAAGACTTCGGCTGGCCCGACCTGGCACGGCCGACGCCCATCGCGCGGCACGCACCCCCTTGGCCGGCGCGATGACCTGCAGGGGCCCCCAGCCACCGGACCACGGTGAATCGGGGGCCCCGCGTGTTTTCCCGCGCGCCCGGCGGACTCAGAGGCGATCGCGGACCTTCAGCTCGAACCAGACGCCCTTGCCGCGCGGCAGCAGGTCGGCGCCCCAGCGGTCGGCCAGGTCGTCGACCACCTGGAGCCCGCGCCCGCGCTCGTTGACCGGCAGCGGCTCGGCCAGGATCATGCACGGCAGCGCCCGCGAGGAGTCCCGCACCTCCACCCGGACCCAGCCCGGCTTGCGCACCACGTGCAGTCCGATCGTCCGGCCGGCGGCGTGCCGCACCGCGTTGGCGACGAGCTCACTGGTGAGTAACTCACCCACCTCCAGGTGCTGGTGGAGGTCCCAGGCCTCCAGGGCCGTGAGCACCAGCCGGCGCGCCAACGGGCCGGTCGCCGGCCGGGACGGCAGCCGCACCTCGCGCGGCGCGTCCCGGTCGCACAATCTCCCGACGTACAACCGCTCCAGCTCGTCGGAGCTGAGTCGCTCCAGGGCCGCGAGGGCGTCCTGGAACGGTTCCAACGATGCGTCAGCGACCAAGCTGGATCCCGGAAGTGATGACTGATCTGTTTCGCCCCAACCCGCCATGCGGTCCATCATTGCGGAACGCAAGCGGCCGCGTACGGACAATGAGCAAACGATCACGGGTGTTTCGGCATATGCCGCGTGCAACCCGAACCCGCGTTCGGGCAGGTGGGGGTCACGGTGTGCCGGGTGTTACCAGGCGTTCCAGTCGAGGTTCCAGCCGCTGAGCCCGTTGTCCGGCGCGACCTGGCCGCGGGAGGAGTTCCGCACGGTGACGACGTCCCCGATCAGCGAGCCGTCGTAGAACCGCCCCGCCGAGGTGCCCGCGCCACCGCCCTTGACGTCCTTCAGACCCACGCAGCCGTGGCTCACATTGTCCTCGCCGAAGGCGTCGCTCCAGTAGTTGCCGTGCACATAGGTGCCGGAGTCGGTGAGCCGCATGGAGTGCGGGACCTGGAGGTCGTAGGGCTCGCCGGTCATCCCGGGCAGGGTGCTGGACCGCATCCGCACCACGCCCTCCTTGGACATGACCACCATGGTGCCGTTCCAGGTCGGGTGCTCGGGCGAGCCCGAGGTGATCTCGACGACCGAGCTCTGACCGTTCTGGACCACCGTCATCCGGTGCGTCCCGGCGTCAACCGTCGAGATCTGGGATCGCCCGATAGTGAAGGGCTCGTCCCGGTCGACTCCCCCGTAGACGCCCGGCGCGATCTCCACGCTCTTCAGCCGGTACTGGACGGTGACCTTCGTGCCCGGGGTCCAGTACTTCTCCGGACGGAAGTCCAGCCGGCGGTCGCCGAACCAGTGGCCCCTCACCACGGTGCCGTCGCTGGTCTTGAAGGTGATGCCCTTCGCCACCGCCTCCTTGTTCCGCACGTCCTTGTCGAAGGCGACCGAGACGATCATGCCGACACCGTAGACGGCGTCGTTGTCGACGTTGTCGCTCGCCTTGGCCTCGCGCTCGGGCGTCAGCGTGGTGAAACTGCTGTCCGCCTCGGCGACCACGCCGCCGGCGTCCGCCGCCCGCGCGCTCACCCGGTAGGCGGTGCCGACCGCGAGCGGGCCCGACGGGGTCCAGCTCGAACCGTCGGCGGCGATGGTGCCGGCCACCTCCTGGCCGGCCTCGTCACTCACCTTGACGGTCGTCAGCCGGCCGCCGGTGACGGCGACCTTGAGCGCGCCGGCCGGGGCGGCGTCCGCCGTGCCGACCTTCGGCTGGATGT
>NZ_BAAAKJ010000326.1:3736-9732 GCF_039527695.1 Kitasatospora putterlickiae | reverse complement strand
CCGCTCGGAGGGCACCCCGTGCGGGGACCGGGTCCCGAAGTCCGCGGCTGACGGTCCCGCCGGCCCCCGGGCTAGCCTTCCGGCTGGTCCAGCGCGTCACTCGCCGCCTTGAGGTGGAGCAGCATCTGCAGTTCCAGGGACCGCTCCGGAGCGCGCCACCGTTCGCCGAGGACGCTGTCCACGGTCGCCAGGCGCTGGTAGAGCGTGTTCACGTGGATCGCGAGTGCGGCGGCGGCCGGGCGGGGGCGGCGGCCGTGGTCCAGGAACACGCGCAGCGTCTCCAGCAGCGGCACCGCGCGGCGTCCCTGCTCGGCCAGTACGGGGCCCAGCACGTCCTCGAACGCCTGGTCCAGGTCTCGGCGCCCGGTGTGGCCGAGCAGGATCCGGTACAGCCCGAGCCGGTCGGCGGTCGCGGCCTCGCCGGTGCGCCCCAGTGCCTCCAGGGCGCTGAGCGTCTGGCGCGCCTCGTGGAAGCAGCGCCGCAGTTCCGCCTGTCCGCGCGCGGGCCCGGCGATGCCCGCCGTCGGGGCGTCCGCGCCGCGCGGCCAGTCCCGCCGGATGGTGTCGGGACCGGCGGGGGCCACGACGAGCAGGTGACCGTCGTGCTCGGCGACGACCGCGCCCGCCAGCGAGGGGGTTCGCTCGACGTGCGCCCTCGCGGAGGCGGACGCGAGGACGAGCACCGAGTACGGCGTCGACGCGTCCAGCCCGGCCTGACGCAGGGCGCGCGGGCGGTCCGACGTCGTGGTGAGCAGGTCGACCAGGAGCGCCGCGCGGGTGTGCCGGGACGCCTCGGCCACCGCCTGCTCGGCGACCAGCGCGAGCGCGAGTGCCGGGGCGGCCCGTTCGAGGAGCGGCCGGTCGTCGGGCGCGGGTTCGCCGTCGAGCACGAGCGCGCCGAAGGTCCGTCCTCCCGCCACGACCGGTTGTGCCACGACCGGTTGCGCCGCGGTCCCGGCGCCCGACGGCGGTTCCAGGACGAACCGGACGTCGCCGCTCGCCATCGAGCCGATCTCGGCGAGCAACTCCTCGACCCCGCCGCCGCCGAGCACCACGCGCGTCAGCCGCTGGTCCCAGCGCAGCGTCTGCTCCAGCTCCTCGGTGCGGCGCGCGAGCTGGTCGTTGGCGGTGTTGAGCCCGTCCATGGCGTTGGCGTTCTCGATCGCGATGGCGGCGTGCGCGGCCAGCGCCGACAGCAGGGTCACCTCGTGCCCGGTGAAGTCCCGTTCCTGCCGGTTGCCCGCGAACAGGGCGCCGAGGACACGCCCGCGCAGGTGCAGCGGAACCCCGAGCAGCCCGCGCATGTTCTCGGCGCGCGCCGCGGTGTCGGCGGTCTCGTCGTGGCGGAAGCGCCGCTCCCGCCGGTAGTCCGCCGTCCAGCGGGGCGCGGCGTGCTCGATCACCTCGCCGGCCAGCCCGACCGACAGCGGGATCACCACGCCGACGAGTTCCGGGGTGAGCGCGCCGCTGGTGACCTTCAGCCTCAGGTGACCGCCTTCGACCAGGCCGAGGTAGGCCAGGTCGACGCCGAGCAGCCGGCGTGCCTGGCCGACGATCTCCGGCAGCAGGTCGTCCGGCGCGTGGAGGGCGGCCAGCCGGATCGCGATCTCGTTGAGGGCGGCCAGCTCGGCCGCCCGCTGGGCCTGCTGCCGCAGCATCATGGCCAGGCGCAGGGCCTGCGCCGTCTCCCGGTCGGCCGCCACGGGGCCGTGCGACCGGGCCAGGTCGCCGCCGTGCCGCTGCAACTCGTCCGGCGCCGCGTCGCGCAGCAACAGGTCCAGCCACGACTCGTCCATCAGTGGACACTCCATCCATTGAGTGTCCGAGATGGTAGCCGGTCCGCACATTGAGCCGCGCGATCCGGCGCCCCTAGTGTCGGCGGCATGCGAAGCGAAGCGTGGCGGAGTGAGCTGACCGGTGAACTGGCCCGGGGCCTGCCCGCGGGCCGGGTCATCACCGGTCCCGCCGTGATCAAGGGTTACGCCCATGACGAGGCCGAATGGGCGCCCTACGGCACCCCCGCGGCGGTGGTCAGGCCGCGCACCGCCGAGGAGGCGCGGCACGTCGTCCAGGTCTGCCTGCGGTTCGGCGCCCCGGTCGTGCCGCGCGGCGCGGGCACCGGGCTGTCCGGCGGAGCGAACGCGATCGAGGACTGCGTGGTCGTGTCCACCGAGGCGATGACGGCGATCAAGGAGATCGACCCGCTGGAGCGGCTCGCGGTGGTCGAGCCCGGGGTCGTCAACGACGATCTGCGCGCCGCCTGCGCCGGGCACGGCCTGTGGTACCCGCCGGACCCGGCCAGCTCACCCTGGTCGACCATCGGCGGCAACGTCGCGACCAACGCCGGCGGACTGTGCTGCGTCAAGTACGGCGTCACCCGCGACTACGTGCTCGGGCTGCAGTTCGTGACCGGGACGGGCGAGTTGGTGCGCGTCGGCCGCCGCACCGCCAAGGGCGTCGCGGGCTACGACCTGGCCGGGCTGATGGTCGGCTCCGAGGGCACGCTCGGCCTGATCACCGAGATCACCGTGCGCCTGCGCCCGGCGCGGGAACCCGAGCACACGGTCGCGGGCCACTTCTCGTCGGTCGTCCACGCCGGGCACGCGATCGCCGCCGTCGCCGAGGCGGGTCTGATCCCCTCCGCGCTGGAACTCGTCGACCGGCACTGCCTGGCCGCCGTCGACGCGTGGAAGCACATGGGTCTGTCGACCGAGGCCGACGTGCTGCTGCTGGGCCGGACCGACGGTCCGGGCCCGGAGGGCGAGCTGGAGGCGGACACCATGCTGGCCTGCTTCGAGCGGGCGGGGGCGACGTTCGCGGTGCGCTCGACCGATCAGTACGAGGCCGACGCGCTGTTCGAGGCGCGGCGGCTGGCCTACCCGGCGCTCGAACGCCTGGGCCCGGTGCTGACCGAGGACGTCTGCGTGCCGAAGTCCGCGGTGCCCGAGATGCTGGCCCGCATCGAGGAGGCCGCGGCCCGGCACGACACGCTGATCGCCAACATCGCGCACGCCGGCGACGGCAACCTCCACCCGCTGCTGATCACCCGGCCCGGCGACGAGGCCGCGAAACGGCGCGCGCAGGCCGCGTTCGAGGACATCATCGCCGCCGCGCTGGAACTCGGCGGGACGGTGACCGGTGAGCACGGGGTCGGGCTGCTCAAACGGGACGGCTTCAGCACCGAGGCCGGCCCCGCCGTCCTCGCACTCAACCGGGCGGTCAAGGACGCACTGGATCCCCGGCGAATCTTCAATCCAGGCAAGGTCATGGCGTATCAACCGGAAGGGGCGTGACGATGGAACCGGTCGTCCACATCGGACCGAGGTCGGTCAGGGGTGTCAGGTCGGAGGGGGTCCGGGTCTTCCGTGGCATCCCGTACGCCGCCGGGCCGACGGGCACGGACCGCTTCGCGGCGCCCCGGCCCGCGGACTGGACGGGCGAGTTCGACGCTCGCGCCTTCGGCCCGACCGCACCGCAGGTGAACCGGGCCGGCATTCCCGGCGTGCCCGACCTGAGCGCGATCCTCGGCACCGGGTGGACACCCGGCGAGGACTATCTCAACCTCAACGTCTGGACCCCCGAGGACGCCACGGGCGGCGGCCTGCCGGTGATGGTGTTCATCCACGGCGGCGCGTTCGTGGGCGGCTCCGGCCGGCAGGCCAGCTACGACGGCACCCGCTTCGCCCAGGACGGCGTGGTGCTGGTGACGGTCAACTACCGGCTGGGCGTACCAGGCTTCCTGCGGCTGCCGGGCGCCCCGGACAACCGCGGGCTGCGCGACCAGATCGCCGCGCTCCAGTGGGTGCGCGAGCACATCGCGGCCTTCGGCGGCGACCCGGACAACCTCACGGTCTTCGGGGAGTCCGCGGGCGCGCTCAGCGTGGGCGCGCTGCTCGCGGCCGCGCCGGCTGGCCTGTTCCGCCGCGCGATCGTCCAGAGCGGCGGCGCGTCGCACGCGCTGACCACCGCGCAGGCCGACCACGTGACCGCGGTGCTCGCCGGGCTGCTCGGGGTGCCCGCGACGCTCGCGGCCTTCGCGGAGATCCCCGACGAGGCCCTCACCGGAGCGGTGGCACGGCTGGAGGCGACTCCTCTCGACCTCACCGTGGACGGGGTGCGCGACCCCCTGATGGGACTGTCGCGGCTGGGCCCGGTGATCGACGGCGACCTGCTCACCGGGCAACCCGTGGACGCGGTGCGCCTCGGCGCCGCCGCCGACGTCGACGTACTCGCCGGGGCGAACAGCGACGAGATGAACCTCTACCTCGTCGCGCTGCCCGTACCGGAGACGACCGAATCGCTCCTGCACGCCGCGGCGGCCGCGCTGCACCCGGATCCGGCCACCCTCCTGGAGGCCTACCGCGTCGCCGGCCGGGGCGGTACTCCGCGTGAACTCCTCGGCGCCATCGGGACGGACTACATGTTCGCGGTGCCGACCGCGCGCCTCGCCGAGGCACACGCCCGGCACCCGGGCGGCACCTGGCGCTACGAGTTCACCTGGACCTCTCCCGGATACGACGGCGCGCTCGGCGCCTGCCACGGCCTCGAACTCCCCTTCGTGTTCGACAACCTCGGCCGCGTGGACTACGGGGTGCTCGACGTCCGCCAGGACGACGGGACGGCGCGCGGGCTCGCCGAACGCCTGCACGCGAGCTGGGTCGCCTTCGCCCGGGACGGCGACCCGGGCTGGCCGCGCTTCACCCCCGAAGCACCCGTCGTGCGACGCATCGGCACCGAATGGACCTCCACGACGACGGCGGACGGGCCGGAACGGGCGCTCTGGCGAGACGTCCGCTGAACGCTCGGGAAGGAGGCCGCCCCCGGTGGGGACCGGGGGCGGCCTCGGCCACCTGTCGATGGGTGTTCACCTGGCCGCCCACTTGATCGCGTATTGATAACGGGTCTGGTCCAAAGCGCGGAGGTGGCGTCGCCCCCTGCGCGCAGTCGAAAGGTAGGACGATGGAACGCAGATCCCTTCTCGGTGCCACCGCCGGCGCGCTGGTGCTCGGAGGCCTCGCCCAGGGGACCGCGCAGGCGGCGCCCGCCGCCGGTGGCGAGGGGCTGGTGACCACGTTCAACGTCATCAGTGACATCCAGGGCGACCTCGGCGACTTCGCCCAGGCGCTCAAGGACATCAGGGCCACCAACCCCCGCTCCTCGGGCCTGGCCGTCGCCGGGGACATCACGCCGCGCGGCTACGACTTCGAGTACGCCGACGTGCAGAAGGTGCTGGAGCAGGGCCCGAAGCCCCGCGAGGTGGCCTGGGCGATCGGCAACCACGAGTTCTACGTCCCCAAGTGGGCCGACCCGGACACGCTCGCCCAGAGCACCTGGCCGAACGGGACCACCGAGGACTCGCTCTTCCGCAGCTTCTACCGGTTCGCCAAGCGGTCGGCGGTCTACGCGGAGACCTCCTTCGGCGGCATCCCGGTGCTGACCCTCGGAACCGAGCGCTACATGAGGTTCCACGACAAGTCCCTGTGGGACGAGGTGTGGATCAGCGAGGCGCAGTTCCAGTGGCTTGAGGACCGCCTGCAGTACTGGGGCAAGCGCCGGAAGCCGGTCATGGTGGTCACCCACCACCCGCTGCCCAACACCGTCTCCGGGACCCGGAGCAAGATCTACCTGAGCGACTACCTCCAGCCCGACCGGCTGCTCGGCATCCTCGGGCGCCACCGCGACGTGTTCCTCTTCAGCGGCCACACCCACTGGGACCTGACCCTCTCCGACTGGTACGTGCGCCGCGTCGTGCCGGGCACCGCCAACCTCGACGGCTTCTCGGTGATCAACACCGGCGCCGTGCAGACGGGCTTCGCCGACAACGGGCAGGGCGGCGAGGCCACCGTCCCCGGGCACTTCAACCAGGGGCTCCAGGTGGACGTGCACCGCGACCGGGTCGTCATCAAGGCGCGCGACTTCGCGACCGGGACCTGGATGAAGCAGATCACGGTGCCGCTCTCCACGCGGATCTGACCGCCGCTCGCGGCCGGCCCCTC
>NZ_BAAAKJ010000326.1:0-3689 GCF_039527695.1 Kitasatospora putterlickiae | reverse complement strand
CCGGGGGGGGGCAACCCCCGTCGGCCCGCGGCGCGGCCGCGGCACCTGGAAAATGCCCTCTGACCTGCGCGTCTTTCGGTGGGGAGGCGGCTGGAGCGGCTACCGTGGCCGGGCGGCCGGGCCTGGCCGTCCGGTGCCGCTCGGGTGCCGGTGGCACCACAAGGGACGGACCGGCATGCAGTTCGACGACCAGGGCGACCTCGACACCTCGCAGGTGCGGGACCGGCGTGGCATTCCCGGGGGGAAGGTCGCCATCGGGGGCGGCGCGGCCGGTCTGATCGCCGTTCTGATCGCGGTGCTCTTCGGTGTGGACCCGAGTGTGCTCGGGCTCTCCGACGGCGAGGGCGGGTCGAACTCCGGGGCCGGCGGGACCACCACGGCGGGGGAGGTCCAGCAGGTCTGCAAGACCGGTGCCGACGCCAACCGCCGCCAGGACTGCCGGATCGTCGCCGTCACCAACAGCCTGCAGGAGTTCTGGGGCGGTCAGCTGCCCCGGTCCGGTGTCGCCTACCGGCCCGCCGAGACGGTGCTGTTCACCGGCCGGGTCTCCACCGCCTGCGGCGCGGCGAGTTCCGCCGTCGGGCCGTTCTACTGCCCCGGCGACCGGCGGGCCTACTTCGACCTCGGCTTCTTCGACGAGCTGTCGACCCGTTTCGGCGCGGCCGGCGGACCGTTCGCCGAGGCCTACGTCGTCGCCCACGAGTACGGCCACCACATCCAGAACCTGACCGGCACCATGCAGAAGGTCGGGCAGGACCGGCAGGGCCGCGACAGCGCCTCGGTGAAGCTGGAACTCCAGGCCGACTGCTACGCCGGGGTCTGGGCCCACCACGCCACCACCACGCCGCAGGCCTCCACCGGACGGCCGCTGATCAGCACCCTCACCGACCAGGACATCGCCCAGGGGCTGGACGCCGCCGCGGCCGTCGGCGACGACCGGATCCAGAAGCAGGCCACCGGCCGGATCGACCCCGACACCTGGACGCACGGCTCCTCCGACCAGCGCGAGGCCTGGTTCACCACCGGCTACCGCAGCGGCGACCCGGCCCGCTGCGACACCTTCGCCGCCCAGCGCTGACCCCCGGCCCGGCCCCGCCCGGGCGGCCCGCCCCGGCACCCTGTCATCCGTCAGGGACCGCCGCGGGCGGCTCCTTCCTACGCTGCTGAGCACCGGCCGAACACGGACCGGAACAGCACCTGAGGGAGAACCACCATGCGCAAGATCCTGCACGCCGCCGCCGCGCTCGCCCTCGCGGCCGCCGGCGCCACCACGATCGGGACCACCGGCGCCCAGGCCGCCGACGGCCCCTGGGACGGCTGCCCGTACGGGGCGGTCTGCATCTACCCGCAGGACTCCGACACCAGCCGGCCGCCGACCGACGTCTTCTACAGCTACGGCGCCCACAACCTCCGCAACCAGAACGGCTGGCACTGGGTGCTCAACAACCAGTCCGGCGGCGCGCACGCCCGCCTGTGCACCGGCTACAACGGCACCGGCTGCGGCGCGGACCTGGCCGCCGAAACCGGTGTCTACGCCGACCTGACGCCGATCAACTCCATCACCCTGGACCGCCCCTGACCCCGACGAGGGTCGCCTGACCGTCGGGCCGGGCCGCCCCGGCGGGGTCCTCCGGGGGGAGGACCCCGCCACGGGCGGTGCGCCGCTCACGGCGCCTCCGGCGACGGGCAGGTGAGGTCGCCGGGCGGCACCGTCCCGGCGAGCAGGTAGGACTCCACGGTGGCGCGAACGCACGGGTTCGGCCCGGGGTACTGGCCGTGGTCGCCGTTCCCGGTGACCGTCACCAGGCGCGAGCCGCGCAGGGCCTGGTGCGCGGAGCGCGCGGCCTCGATGGGCGTCGCGGGGTCGTGCACCGCGTTGAGCATCAACGTGGGCGGCAGTCCCGCGCCCGTGACCCGCACCGGGGGTGCGGTGGGCGCCGGCCAGGCGGCGCAGACCGCGGAGAAGGCGAGCGTGCGGGCCCCGGCCAGCGGCCAGCGCGCGGTGTTCTCCGCGCCCCGCTCCGCCCAGACGGACAGGTCACGCGTCCACGGGGTGTCGTTGCAGGTGACCGCGAAGTACTCGGTGAGGAACTCCGGGTCGAGGTACTGGCCGAAGACCCGCCGGGCGGTGGCGCGGCCGGCGGGCTCGGCGTTCGGCCAGTCGTCGAGCGCGGCCAGCGCCGTGGCCAGTTGGGTGAAGCCGTTGTTCGCGCGGTAGACGCCCTGGATCGCGCCGTTGTCGAACTGGTTGGGCCCGATGGTGAGCGCGCCGTCGACGACCGGGTGCTCGTGCAGGGCCGCCCGGCGCGCCTCCCAGCGGGCCTTGGCCTCGGCGGCGGTCGTGCCGTAGTGGTAGGTGGAGTCGCGGGCGGCCAGCCAGGGCAGGAAGTCCTCCTCGAACCGCCGCTGGAAGCTCATCGGCAGCCGCTGCTGGAACCGCTCCCAGGTGCCGTCGAAGCCGGTGTTGCCGTCCAGCACCATCCGCTCGACGCGCCGCGGGAAGAGCGTCGCGTAGTACGCGCCGATCCTGGTGGCGTAGGACGGCCCGAAGTAGCTGATCCGGCGCTCGCCGAGCAACGCGCGCAGCAGGTCGAGGTCCCTGGCGGTCTGTTCGGTCGTCAGGTAGGGCAGCAGGCCCTCGCCGCGCCGCTCGCAGTCGGCGGCGAGGCCGCGCGAGGCGGCGATCACCCGGGCCCGGTCGGCCGGCGTGTCGTCGCGGAAGTCCCCGGCGAAGAACGCCTGGAACTCCTCGGGCGTCTGGCAGACCGCGTGGGTGCTGAGGCCGACGCCGCGCTGGTCGAAGCCCACGACGTCGTAGGCGGCGCCGAGCGCGGGCGCGTGCGTGACGAAGGTCGCCGGGCGGTCCAGGCCCTTGCCGCCGGGGCCGCCGGCGGCCGTGAGCAGGGTGCCGATCCGGCGGGCGGGGTCGCTCGCGCGGTGCCGCGAGACCGCGATGGTGAGGTCGGGCCCCCTCCCGGGGTGGTGCCAGTCGCGGGGCACGGTCATGGTGGCGCACTGCAACGCGGCCTCCTCCGTACAGGGCTGCCAGTCGAGCCGTTGATGGGCGTAGCGGGCGGGTACGCCCGGGGCGGCCGGTCCGGCGGGCGTCGCGACGGCGCCCGCCGTGCCCGCCGTCTGGGCCAGGGTGACGACGGCCAGCAGGGCCGCCGTGCGCCGGCCGAGGGCGGCGAGCCGGAAGCGGCGCCGGGTGCGGGTGAGGGTGATGGTCCGGGTGGTCATGGCGTCGATCCTCGCCGCTGGAAGGATCGTGGTCGATCCGGTGAACACCCGTCTTTCCCCTGGTGCCTGGACCACCTTTTGACCTGGCGTCAGGTTGAGCTCAGTAGGCGACGGTGAAGCGGGCGCGGCGGTGGGCGGGGCGCTCGGTCTCGTCGAGGAGGGCGACGGCGAGGTCCTCCATCGAGACGGCCGAGGAGCCGTCCGGGCCGACCAGGAGTTCGTCGCGGCCCAGGCGGTAGCGGCCGGTCCGCTCGCCCGGTTCGAGCAGGGCGGCCGGACTGAGGTAGGTCCAGTCGACCTCGGTGTCCGCGCGGCAGAGGGCGAGCTGCTCGCCGCAGGCGTCGGCGATCGGGCGCAGGGCGGCCGGGAAGTCGGGGGCGTCGACCAGGGTGACGCCGTCGCCGCCGGGCAGGTCGAGGCCCAGCCAGCCGGGGGTGGGCCACCAGCGC
>NZ_BAAAKJ010000325.1:5864-23465 GCF_039527695.1 Kitasatospora putterlickiae | reverse complement strand
CAGCCAGCGTTCGATGGCCAGCCGGGCGCCCGGGGTGCGGGCGTGCGCGAGCCACTCGGGCGCCGGTCCCGCGGCCTCCTCGGTGAGGACGGCCACCCGGTCGCCGTCGTGCAGCACGGTGGAGAGCGCGGCGAGCCGGCCGTTCACCCGGGCCCCGATGCAGCGGTGGCCGGTCTCCTCGCCGAGCAGGTAGGCGGCGTCCACACAGGTGGCGCCGGCCCTGAGCTGAAGCGTTTCACCACGCTCGGTGACCACGGTGATCTCGCGGTCCCCGGCCAGGTCGGCGGTGAGCGCGGACCAGAAGGCGTCCGGGTCCGGCGTCTCCTGCTGCCACTCCAGCAGGCGGGATAGCCAGCCGGGCCGGGCCGGGTCGGTGCGGTCCAGCTCGTCCCGGCCCTGGTCGCCGCCGGTCCCGGGCTGCCGGGGGTCACCGAGCGCGACCACGCCGGTCTCGGCGACCTCGTGCATCCGCCGGGTCCGCACCAGCACCTCGACCACCTCGCCGCCGGCCAGCGCCACCGCGGTGTGCAGCGACTGGTAGAGGTTGAACTTCGGCGCGGCCACGAAGTCCTTGAACTCCCCCGGCAGCGGCGTCCAGCAGGTGTGCAGCTCGCCGAGCACCGCGTAGCAGTCGGCGTTCTCCTCCACCACCACCAGCAGCCGCCCGAAGTCGGCCGGCTGCGGCCCCTGCGGCTTGCCGTCCGGCCCGGGGGCGGCGGCCCGCTTGAGCAGCACCCGGTGCAGCGAGACGCAGTGCCGGGGGCGGACGGTGACCTCGGCGGCGATCCCGGCCTCGACGAGCTGGCGGGCCAGGCTCCGGGCGAACGGCGCCAGCAGGGTGTCCGGTCCGGCCTCGTGCCGCCCGAGCAGGGCCCGGGCACGGGTGTGCTCCTCGGGGTGCAGGGTGGCGAAGACGATGTCCTCCAGCTCGGCCTTGAGCACCTGGATGCCGAGCCGCTCGGCCAGCGGGATCAGCACGTCCCGGGTGACCTTGGCGATCCGCACCTGGCTGGCCGGCTTCATGTGCCGGATGGTGCGCATGTTGTGCAGCCGGTCGGCGAGCTTGATGACCATCACCCGGACGTCGTCCCCGGTGGCGACCAGCATCTTGCGGAAGGTCTCCGCCTCGGCCGCCGCGCCGAAGTCGACCTTCTCCAGCTTCGTCACCCCGTCGACCAGGTAAGCGACTTCGGGCCCAAACCCCTCGGCCACCTGATCCAGCGTCAACTCGGTGTCCTCGACCGTGTCGTGGAGCAGCGAGGCGACCAAGGTGGTCGTCCCGGCGCCGAGTTGGGCCAGGATCATGGTGACGGCCAACGGGTGGGTGATGTACGGCTCGCCGCTCTTGCGCTTCTGGCCGCGGTGGCTCTCCTCGGCCAGCCGGTAGGCCCGGCCGAGCAGGCCGAGGTCGGCCTGCGGATGGTGTCCGCGGTGGGCCTGGACCAGCGGTTCGAGCGCGTCCGGCACCGGCGGGCGGCCGGTGGCCAGCAGCGCGGCGCGCCCGGCGCGGCCGAGCGCGGCCCGGCCCAACCCGCCGAGCGGGCGCTTGGGCCCGGCTTGCCGTGCGGACGTCGGCTGCCCCGCCAGGGGCGGCCCGGCTTCGATGGTCATCGGCACCTCCGGCAGCGGTACCGGGGGCGTGGGCCGACCCGGTGGTCCATGCTACCGAGCAGAGCACGTTCCGCGAGGCCCCGCTTCCCGTCCGTCAGAGGTATCACCCGAACGGGGGGATTCGATCCCGGACGAATTGGGCAAACACGGGCCGGCCGTTGACCGGCCCGCACAACCGAACGGGCTCCGGCGGGGCGACGGCGGGTGACGGAGGGTCAGACCCCGAGGATCAGCGCCGCCCAGGCCGGCTCCAGCTCGCCGCGGGCGACGATGACCGCCGGACCGGTCTTCTCCACCCGGCCGTCCGGGTGCTCGGTGATCGTCAGCCGGCCGCCCGGCACGTCCACCGTGTACGTCACGGCCTCGCCGGTGACCGCCGGGTCCGCGCCGTCCCGGCGGGCGGCGGCCACCGCGACGGCGCACGCGCCGGTGCCGCAGGAACGGGTCTCGCCGGAGCCGCGCTCGTGCACCCGCATCGCGACGTGCCGCGGCCCGCGGTCCACCACGAACTCGACGTTGACGCCCTCCGGGTAGACGCCCCCGGGGCTCACCGGCGGCGCGGTCCGCAGCTCACCGGCGTGGTCCAGGCTCTCGACGAAGGCGACCGCGTGCGGGTTGCCCATGTTGACGTTCAGGGCCGGCCAGCGGCGGTCGCCGACCGTCACCTCGATCCCGTCCGGTCCGGGCAGCCGCGCGTGCCCCATGTCGACGGTGATCTCGCCGGGCGTGCCGTCCTCGGCGTCCTCGGCGACCCGCACGGTCCGCAGTCCGGCCCGGGTGGCCACCGGCAGCTCGCCCGGCTTCGCCAGCCCCGCCTCGATCAGGTAGCGGGCGAAGACCCGGATGCCGTTGCCGCACATCTCGCCGATCGAGCCGTCGGAGTTGCGGTAGTCCATGAACCACTCGGCCCGGTCGGCCTGCTCGGCCGCCGCCGGATCGGCGGCGGAGCGCACCACGCGCAGCAGTCCGTCACCGCCGATGCCCGCCCGCCGGTCGCACAGCGCGGCCACGGCCTCGGGACCGATCGCCAGCCGGCCCTCCGGGTCGGGGACGATCACGAAGTCGTTCTGGGTGCCGTGCCCCTTGAGGAAGGGGAGGCCGACGGGCTGCGCGGAGGATGCGGTCACCCTCCCGATGGTACCGAGCGGCACCGGACCCCCGCCCTCCGGTCCCGAGCCGCGGACCGTCCCGCGAGCCGGACCAGGAGGGCCCGGAGACCGATCAGCGTCCCGACAGCCGGATGACCCGGTACAGCGCCAGCGCGCAGGCGGCCAGCACGATCAGCGTGTAGATCACGATCGCCTTCCACCCGGCCCGCTCGCCGGTGCCGCGGCGCGGCAGGCCGGGCCACTTGTACCCCGCGTGCCGGGCCGCCATCGCGCCCCAGCCGAGCGAGGCCGCGGTGAGCAGCAGGCCGAGCATCCCGATCATCGCCGAGCCGGCCCCGGCCGAGCCGAAGGCCAGCGGGAAGGCGAACATCAGCGAGCCGGCGGTGGCCACCAGGGCGATCGGCAGGGTCTGCCACCAGCGCAGCCGGCGGCGCGGCCGGATCTCCCGCTCGTGCACCGCGCCGGAGGGGGCGCGGGTGTCCAGGGCCGGCAGCCCGACCGCGTAGGAGGTGGGCACGTCGAGGCCGGGCAGCACCGGCAGGTCGGGCAGCGTCGAGGAGTCCAGGTCGGCGGCCTGCGCCGTGGCACGGCCGCCGCCGTTGCCGGACGCGCCGTTCACGGACCTGGCGCTCCGGCCGGTCTCGGGGCCGGTACCCGTGGACACGCGGCCTCCCCTGACAGTTCGACACGAGTGCGGACTCGCGGCCGGGCGCGGTCGACCCGCCCGGGCCGACCCTTACGGCATCGATGATGGCATGTCCAGAGTGGCGTTCCGGGCCTGACCGGGGTCGGCGGGTGATCCGTGGCCATCACGTGATCCGGCCGTGACCGCCGTGCCGTCCTGCACGCCCGTCTGCGCGCGCAACTGCACCGCCGGATGGCCGGAAAACGCCTACCGGACGACGGATTCCTGACGGTCGATCAGCTCAAGCGACCGGTCCAGCAGCGCGACCGGGTCGGTGCCGGCCGGCCGTGCCAGCCAGTGGATCCGGTCGTCCCGGCGGAACCAGGACTCCTGCCGGCGGGCGAACCGCTTGGTGGCCCGGACCGTCTCGGCGCGCGCCTCGTCCTCCGTGCACAGGCCGGCGAAGTGGTCGAGCACCTGCTGGTAGCCGAGCGCCCGGGAGGCCGTCCGGCCGTCGCGCAGCCCGGCCTTCTCCAGCCGCCGCACCTCCTCCAGCAGTCCGGCCCGCCACATCCGGTCCACCCGCAGGGTGATCCGCTCGTCCAGTTCGGGGCGCGGAACGGCGACGCCGATCTGCACCGCGTCGTACACGGCGGTGTTGCTCGGCAGGTTGGCGGTGAACGGCCGACCGGTGATCTCGATGACCTCCAGCGCCCGGACGATCCGCCGGCCGTTGCTGCTCAGGATCGCCTCGGCCGCGGCCGGGTCCAGCCCGGCCAGCCGCTGGTGCAGGACGTACGGGCCGACCCGTTCCAGTTCCTCCTCCAGCCGGGCGCGGACCGCCGGATCGGTGCCCGGGAACTCCATCTCGTCGATCGCCGCCCGCACGTACAGGCCGGAGCCGCCGACCAGGACGGGGGTGCGGCCGGCCGCGAGCAGCCGGTCGATCACGGCCCGGGCGAGCCGCTGGTACTCGGCCACGCTGGCGGCCTCGGTGACGTCCCAGATGTCCAGCAGGTGGTGCGGGACGCCGCCGCGTTCCTCCTCGGTGAGCTTGGCGGTGCCGATGTCCATGCCGCGGTAGAGCTGCATCGAGTCGGTGTTGATCACCTCGCCGTCGAGGGCGCGGGCCAGGGCGACGGCCAGGTCGGACTTGCCGGCGGCGGTCGCGCCGACGACCGAGACGACGCGGGGGCGGGCGGACTGGGCGGTGGTGGGGCTGCTCACCGGTCAAGTCTGCCAGGGAACGCCGCCCCGCCGACGGGCCGGCCGGTCCGAACCGTTTTCCACCGACCCGTCCTCTTGCGAACGGTTTCGCCCTGGCGGACGTTGTGAGAGGGACAGAGAGGAAGGAAGAGGCGCCATGGGTCTGATGGACAACCTCAAGGGCAAGGCCGGAGAGTTCAAGGAGAAGGCCAGCGAGTTCGCCGGCAAGCACAGCGACCAGATCGGGAGCGCCGTGGAGAAGGCCGGCGGAGCGATCGACAAGGCCACCAAGGGCAAGTACACCGACAAGATCGAGCACGGCGCCAGCAAGGCCAAGGGCGCCGTGGACGACTTCGCGCACAAGCCCCAGGCCCCCGGCACCCCGACGGACGGCACCCCGGGTCCGACCAGCTGACCGGCGGCCCGGGCCCGAAGGCCCGGGCTACCGGAGGCCCGGCTCCAGGAGGCTCAGCTCCAGGAGGCGACCAGGTACCCGACGCCGTACGGCGCGTCCTGGTAGCCCAGCCGCGCGGTGAGGCCGGCGCCCTCGGCGGCGCCGGCCAGCACCTGCCAGGGTGCCCGGCCCTCGGCCTTCAGCTCGGCGGCCAGTCCCGCGTCCAGGGCGGCCAGCGCCGCGGTGTCCGCCGAGCCCAGCGCCCGCGCCAGGCCGGCGTCGAAGCCCTCGGCGCGCTCGTCCAGGTAACCGGGCGCCTTCAGCGACCGGCAGGCACTGCCGTCCCCCATCACCAGCAGCCCGACCCGGTCGGCCAGCCCGGCCAGCCCCTGGCCCAGGCCGAGCATCCGGTCGGCGGGCGCGTCGGCCGGCACCGCGCAGGCGTGCGTAGGCAGCGTCACCCCGGCCCGGCCGAGCAGCCAGGCGCCGACGGTCAGCGAGGGCGCCAGCTCCGGCCCCTCGGCCCGGCCGCCCGGCAGCGCGGCCACCAGTGGCACGCCGTACCGGTGGAACGATCCGGCCCCGCCCTCGGTCCACACCTCGGGCTCCGGCCCGGTGCCGACCACCACGAGCAGTTCCGGCGCGGCCGCGAGCACCACCCCGAGCGCCTCGTCACAGGCCGCGCGCAACGGCTCCAGCTCGGCCGCCGCCCCGGCGGCGACCTCGGGGACGAGCAGCGGCGGACAGGGACAGACGGCGGCGGCAACCAGCATGTGGATCACTCTAGCCAAGAACGCGGAACGGCCCGGCGGGACCGAAGGGTCCCACCGGGCCGCGCACGTCCTCCGGGGACGGTCAGTCCCCGCAGCAGGCGCCGCCGGCCGGGGCGGCCAACGGCAGCGCCGCCGGGGCACCGATCGACGGCAGGCCCAGCATCACGCCGGCCGGCTTGGCGGCGGGCTTGGCCTGGCGCTTCTCCCAGGCGTCGCCGGCCCGGGTGCG
Source organism: Kitasatospora putterlickiae (assembly GCF_039527695.1). Classification (NCBI taxonomy): domain Bacteria; kingdom Bacillati; phylum Actinomycetota; class Actinomycetes; order Kitasatosporales; family Streptomycetaceae; genus Kitasatospora; species Kitasatospora putterlickiae. Next base: position 17,518 of record NZ_BAAAKJ010000325.1, on the reverse strand, counting down.
GCGCACCGCGAGCGCCGGGCCCTCGGCCAGCAGGTGGTGCGGGGCGGCGTAGGTGATCTCCACCGTGACCATGTCGCCCGGGCGGACCGGCTCGGCGGGCCTCGCGAAGTGGACCAGCCGGTTGTCCGGCGCCCGGCCGGAGAGCCGGTCGGTCTTGTCGTCCTTCTTGCCCTCGCCCTCGGCGACCAGGATCTCCAGGACGCGGCCGACCTGCTTCTTGTTCTCCTCCCAGGAGATCTCCTCCTGGAGGGCGATCAGCCGGTCGTAGCGGGCCTGGACGACCGCCTTGGGGATCTGGTCGTCCATCTCGGCGGCCGGGGTGCCGGGGCGCTTGGAGTACTGGAAGGTGAAGGCGTTGGTGAAGCGGGCCTCGCGGACGACCTTCATGGTCTCCTCGAAGTCCTCCTCGGTCTCGCCGGGGAAGCCCACGATGATGTCGGTGGAGATGGCGGCGTCCGGCATCGCCTCCCGCACCTTGCGGATGATGTTCAGGAAGCGCTCCTGCCGGTAGGAGCGGCGCATCGCCTTCAGGACGGTGTCGGAGCCGGACTGCAGCGGCATGTGCAGCTGGTGCATCACGCTCGGGGTCTCGGCCATCGCGGCGATCACGTCGTCGGTGAAGTCGCGCGGGTGCGGCGAGGTGAAGCGGATCCGCTCCAGGCCCTCGATCTGGCCGGCGGCGCGCAGAAGCTTGGAGAAGGCCTCGCGGTCGCCCAGGTCGGAGCCGTAGGCGTTGACGTTCTGGCCCAGCAGGGTGACCTCGATGACGCCCTCGTCGACCAGCGCCTCGATCTCGGCGAGGACGTCGCCGGGGCGGCGGTCCTCCTCCTTGCCGCGCAGCGCGGGGACGATGCAGAAGGTGCAGGTGTTGTTGCAGCCGACCGAGATCGCGACCCACGCGGCGTAGGCGGACTCCCGGCGGGTGGGCAGCGTGGAGGGGAAGGTCTCCAGCGACTCCAGGATCTCGACCTGGGCCTTGCGCTCGACCGCGGCGCGCTCCAGCAGCGCCGGCAGGTGGCCGAGGTTGTGGGTGCCGAAGACCACGTCGACCCAGGGGGCCTTGCGGACGATGGTGTCGCGGTCCTTCTGCGCCAGGCAGCCGCCGACGGCGATCTGCATGCCCTGGTGGCGGCTCTTGACCGGGGCCAGCTGCCCGAGGTTGCCGTACAGCTTGTTGTCGGCGTTCTCCCGCACCGCGCAGGTGTTGAACACCACCAGGTCCGGGTCGCCGTCCTGCCCCGCCTTGACGTACCCCGCGTCCTCCAGCAGCCCGGAGAGCCGCTCGGAGTCGTGGACGTTCATCTGGCAGCCGTACGTGACGACCTTGTAGCTCTTCGATCCGCTGTCACCGCTCACCCAACCAGAGTACGGGCACCCGTGAAGAGGTTTTCCCCTCCCGTTCCTTCCACCGGCCTGGCACTATCCCTTCCATGGCCCCCCGCACTTCCTCCCGTTTCCGCGCCGCGGCCGACCGGCCGCTGTGGCGGATCGTGACGGCCCTGGTGCTGGTGCTCGCCGGGCTGGGCGGCTGGTGGCTGTCGGCGGGCGGCTCGACCGGCCGCCCGAGCGGCGAGACCAGGCTGGCCACGGGCGTCGAGCAGGGGGTGTACGACCGGTACGGGAAGCTGCTGGACGCCCACCTGGCCAAGGCGATGCCGGGGGTGCGGCTGGAGCTGGACAACTCCGAGGGCTCGATCGACAACCTGGCCCGGGTCACCTCGGGCCGGGACGACTTCGCGATCGCCACCGCCGACTCCGTGGCCCAGTACACCGGCCCCGGCCGGGAGAAGCTGCGGGCCATCGCCCGGCTCTACGACGACTACCTGCAGCTGATCGTGCCGGCCGGCTCCTCCGTGCACAGCGCCGCCGACCTCAAGGGCCTGCGGGTCGGTGTCGGCCAGTCGCTCTCCGGCGTGAACCTGGTGACCCGCCGGCTGCTGACGGCGGCCGGACTCGACCCGGACCGCGACATCACACCGGCGTTCCTGGGCATCGGCGACGCGGCGAACCGGCTGCGGTCCGGCCGGCTGGACGCGTTCTTCTGGTCCGGCGGCCTGCCGACCAGCGCGCTCACCGAGCTGTCCGAACACGTCCGGATCCGGATCGTGCCGCTGGGCGACCTCGCCGAGGCGATCCACCTGGTCGAGGGCGGCGGCACGGACGCCTACCGGGCGGCCACCATGCCGAAGGGCACCTACCCGAAGGCCGAGCCCCAGGAAGCGGTCGCCACCCTCGCCGTGCCCAACCTGCTGATCACCCGGGCCGACGTGGACGACGACCTGGTCCAGGGCATGACCCGGGCGGTGATCGACAGCCGCGACCAGATCGGCGCCCAGGTGCACGCCGCCCAGCTGGTCGACCTGCGCACCGCCGTCTACACCGACCCGCTCCCCCTCCACGAGGGCGCCGCCCGCTACTACCGCTCGGTGAAGCCCTGACCCGGCCCCGCTAGGGCCCGCTAGGGCTTCTCGCGGCCGGCCCGGGGCACCGCGAGGGTGACGGCGAGGCCGGACGGGGTGGCGGTGCCGAAGGTGAGCGAGCCGCCGGCCGCCTGGAGCAGGGTGCGGGCGATCGACAGACCGAGGCCCGAGCCGTCCACGTTCTGGTGCCGGGTGCTGCGCCAGAAGCGGTCGCCGGCCCGGGCCAGCTCCTCCTCGGTGAGGCCGGGGCCCTGGTCCGAGACGGTCACCGCGACCTCCTCGCGCCGCGCGGCGACCAGCACCCGTACCCGGCTCCCCCCGGGGCCGAACTTCAGCGCGTTGTCGAGCACCGCGTCCAGCGCGCTGCCGAAGCCGATCGGGTCGGCCAGGCCGAGCGCCAGCGCCGGGCCCTCCCAGACCAGCTCGATGCCGCGCTGCGCGGCCAGCGGCCGCCAGGCGTCCACCCGTTCCAGGCTGAGCACGCCCAGGTCGGTGGGCTCGGGCTCGGGGCGGGCGTGCTCGGCGGTGGCCAGCCCGAGCAGGTCGTCCAGCACCCGGGCCAGCCGGACCCCCTCCTCGCGGACCCCGCCGAGCTCCTCCTCGTGCCCCTCGGGCAGCTCCAGGCCCAGCACCTCGACCCGCAGCAGCAGCGCCGCCAGCGGGTTGCGCAGCTGGTGCGAGGCGTCGGCGACGAAGGCCTTCTGCTGGTCCAGGGCGAGCACCACGTGGTCGGCCATCTCGTTGAACGAGCGGGCCAGCCGCTGCAGCTCGGGCGGCCCGCCGCCGGGCGCCACCCGGGCGTTCATCCGGCCGGTGGCGATGTCGTGGGTGGCCCGGTCCAGGGTGCGGACCGGGCGCAGCACCCATTCGGTGAGCCGGGCGGCGAGCAGCACCGCGACGATCATCGCGGCGGCCTCGCCGGCCCCGATCACCAGCCACTTGCGCACCACCCGGGCGCGCAGCGCGCCGGTCGGCGACTCGCTGAGCACCACGGCGACCACGTCGCCGTCGCGGACCACCGGGGTGGCGACGGTGAGCGTGCGGTCCGGGGTCCACGGCCAGACCTGCGGCGGGTTGTGGCTGCGCCGGCCGTCCAGCGCCTCCTGGAAGGCCTGGTCGGCCCATCCGCTGCCGGGTACCCGCCAGTCGGACGGGGCGACCGCGATCGGCATGCCGTCCCGCTGGAAGATGCCGATCCGCACCCCGTAGAGCTCGTGGTAGCGCGCCACCTCGGCGTCCAGCGCGTGCCGGCGGCTGAGGTCGCCGGGGGCGGGCTGCGGGTCGCCCTTGACCGCCGACTCCAGGCCGGAGAGCCCGGAGGTCGGCAGGTCCTGGGCGAACCGGGCGGCGTCGTCGAGCCGGTCGACGACCACCCGGCTCTGCTCGGCGGCCGCGAAGGCCGCCGCGAGCGGGAGTCCGAGGGCGGCGAGCACGCAGAGCATCAGCGCGAGCAGGATGCCGAGCAGGCGGGTGCGCACGTGCGGTCAGCGCTCCGCGCGGGCCGGGGGCGGGGTGTCGGCGGCGGGGGCCGGGGACTCGGGTATCAGCCGGTAGCCGACGCCCCGGACGGCCTCGACCAGGCCGGGCAGGGCGAGCTTGGTGCGCAGCGAGCCGATGTGCACCTCCAGGGTGCGGCCGTTGCCCTCCCAGCCGCTGCGCCAGACCTCGCTGAAGATCTGCTCGCGGCGGTAGACCACGCCGGGGCTCTGGGCGAGCAGCGCCAGCAGGTCGAACTCCTTGCGGGTGAGCGGCACGTCCCGGCCGTCGACGCTGACCCGGCGGCGCTCGCGGTCGATCACGATGCCGCGCGACTCCAGCGGGCCGCGCTGCTGCGGGACGGTGTCCGGGGCGGGCACGGCGACGGCGGCGGGGACGGCGCCGCGGCGGGCCACGGCGTGGATCCGGGCGAGCAGCTCGCCCATGTCGTAGGGCTTGGTGATGTAGTCGTCGGCGCCGAGGTTGAGGCCGTGGATCCGGGAGCGTATGTCGGCGCGCGCGGTCACCATGATCACCGGTACGCCGCTGCCGGCCCGGATCCGGCTGCAGACCTCGAAGCCGTCCCGGTCGGGCAGGCCGAGGTCGAGCAGGACCACCCGGTAGGGCTCGTTGCCGTCCGGCACCAGGGCGTCCAGCGCCTCGTGGCCGCTGCGGGCGTGCCGGACCTGGAACCCGTGCCGGCCCAGGACCGCGACCAGCGCGGCGGCCACCCTTTCGTCGTCCTCGACGAGCAGCAGTCGCATGTGTCTCCTCCTCTCCCGGACGGTCTCCGGGGGTCTGTCCCGCGGTGCCTCCCGCGGCCGTCGTGCGATCGTGACGGCTCCCCCTGCCGGGCAAGGTCCCGGTTCTGCGCAGTATGGGCCAGGGACGGCCCGGACGCCAGGCTCGGCCGGTGCCGGCGGCCGGGGGCGCGGGGCCCGCCGGGGCTCCGCGATCATGCCCGCCGGGGCCGCGGACGCTGCCACTGTGCCCGGATCCGCCGCCGGTGAACAGCACCCGCCGGTCGCGTGGCCGGATCGTGATCCTCAAGTGTTGCTCAGATCGGCTGACGAGACATCGTCAGGCCTCCTATGGTCGCCCCACCGAGGGCCGCGACTCCGCCGGTTGCGGCCCTCGGATTCCTACCACCATTGTCGCCCAAGGGAGTTCGTCCCAGCGGGCCGATCCGAGGGAGCCGGCGCGATGACCACGAGCCTCGACAAGGACTCCCGTGCCGACGCCGCCCCGCTGGTGGTCCTGCGCAACGTGAACAAGCACTTCGGCGCGCTGCACGTGCTCCAGGACATCGACCTGGAGATCCAGCAGGGCGAGGTGGTCGTGCTGATCGGCCCGTCCGGCTCGGGCAAGTCCACGCTGTGCCGGACGATCAACCGGCTGGAGACCATCGACTCCGGAACGATCACCATCGACGGCCGCCCGCTGCCCGCCGAGGGCCGCGAGCTGGCCCGGCTGCGGGCCGAGGTCGGCATGGTCTTCCAGAGCTTCAACCTGTTCGCGCACAAGACCGTGCTGGAGAACGTGGTCCTCGGCCAGGTCAAGGTCCGCGGCATCGCCCGCGACAAGGCCGTGGCGACCGCCGAGGAACTGCTGGAGCGGGTCGGCGTCGGCGCCCAGGCCGCGAAGTACCCGGCCCAGCTGTCCGGCGGCCAGCAGCAGCGCGTCGCGATCGCCCGGGCGCTGGCGATGAACCCCAAGGTGATGCTCTTCGACGAGCCCACCTCGGCGCTCGACCCGGAGATGATCAACGAGGTGCTGGAGGTCATGCGCAGGCTGGCCGCCGACGGCATGACGATGGTGGTCGTCACCCACGAGATGGGCTTCGCCCGCTCCGCCGCCAACCGGGTGCTGTTCATGGCCGACGGCCGGATCGTCGAGCAGAACACCCCGGAGGCCTTCTTCACCGCGCCGCGCTCCGACCGCGCCAAGGACTTCCTCTCCAAGATCCTGCACCACTGATCCCCCGGGCCGGATCCCGGCCGACGGTGGCGAGGGCGCCGCCGCGCGCCCGCCGGCCCGTCCGCTCGACCTGTGAACTTCCCTTCGCCAGAGCCCGGTTGACCCGTGGCCCAGCCCGAGGAGAGCTACCCTCATGAGGACCCGTCGCACCTTCGCCGTCGCGCTCTGTGCCGTCGCACTCACCGCCACCGCCGCCTGCGGCAAGGACGGCACCCCCGGTGGCACCGCCACCGGGGCCGGCGGCACCGCCGCCCCGGCCCTGCCCACCTACACCGTGAAGACCGACGTCAAGGCGGACTCGCCGGTCCTGGCCGCCGCCAAGCAGCGCGGCCAGCTGATCATCGGCGCCAAGGCCGACCAGCCGTTCCTCGGCTTCGAGGACCTCGCCACCGGCGACCGCAGCGGCTTCGACATCGAGATCGCCAAGATGGTCGCCGCCGACCTCGGCTTCACCCCGCAGCAGATCAAGTGGCAGACCCTGGTCTCCTCGCAGCGCGAGCCGGCCATCTCCAAGGGCCAGATCGACTTCTACGTCGGCACCTACAGCATCAACGACGAGCGCAAGAAGGCCGTCTCCTTCGCCGGCCCGTACTACATCGCCGGCCAGGACCTGCTGGTCAAGGCCGACAACACCGCGGTCACCGGCCCGGACTCGCTGAACGGCAAGAACGTCTGCACCGCCACCGGCTCGACCTCGATCAAGAACATCGAGAAGTACTCGCCGAAGATCACCCAGTTCGACGCCTACTCGGCCTGCGTCGAGAAGCTGATGTCCGGCGAGGTCGACGCGGTCACCACCGACGACGCCATCCTCAAGGGCTACGCGTCCAAGTACGCGCCCAAGCTCAAGGTGGTCGGCCAGCCGTTCACCAAGGAGAACTACGGCGTCGGCCTGAACAAGGACGACAAGGCGCTGCGCGACGCGATCAACGACGCGATCAAGGCCCACCAGGACAACGGCGACTGGAAGAAGGCCTACGACGCCACCCTCGGCCTCTCCGGCTCCACCGCGCCGCAGCCGCCGGCCCTCGACCGCTACTGATCCGCCACTCCCCCGAGTCGACGAACCCCTGAGAGGAGGGCCGCCGGATGGGCTTCCTGTTCGAGGACGGCAACTTCGCGCTGTTCCGCGACGGCTTCCTGCAGACGATCGTGCTCAGCGCGCTCAGCGCGCTGCTCGCCCTGCTGCTGGGCACCCTGCTGGCGGCCTTCCGGGTCTCCCCGATCCCGGCGCTGCGGGCCTTCGGCACCGCCTGGGTGACGGTCTTCCGCAACACCCCGCTGACCGTGCTGTTCTTCGCCGTGACCTTCGGCCTCCCGGCGCTCGGCGTGCACTTCGACCACCTCACCTTCGCGGTGCTGGCGCTCGGCGGCTACACCGCCGCGTTCGTCTGCGAGGTGCTGCGCTCCGGCATCAACACGGTGCCGGTCGGCCAGGCGGAGGCCGCCCGCAGCCTCGGCCTGACCTTCGGCCAGACCCTCACCCAGGTCGTCCTGCCGCAGGCGGCCCGCGCCGTGCTGGCGCCGATGAGCAGCGTCTTCATCGCGCTCCCGAGGAACTCCGCGATCGCCGGCGCGTTCAGCGTCAGCGAGCTGTACAGCGTCCAGCAGGGCTTCTCGGACGGGGACGGCATCTCGATCTTCGCGATCTTCTTCTGGGTGGCCTGCGCCTACCTGCTGATCAGCGCCACCGTCTCCCTGCTGTTCCGCTTCCTGGAGTCCCGACTGGCGGTGGCCCGATGAGCAAGTCCCTCACCCGTTCCACGACGGCCGGCGTCCTCTACGACGCCCCCGGCCCCAAGGCCCTCGCCCGCTACCGGGTCTTCGGGGTGCTCTCGCTGCTCGGCATCGCCGGACTGTTCTGGTACGCCTTCACCGCACTGAACGACAACGGCCAGTTCGACCCCCAGCTCTGGGACGCGTTCCAGTACACGACCGTCCAGCGGCGGATCGTCGACGGACTGCTCGCCACCCTGAAGGCCTTCGGGCTCGCGGCGGTGTTCTCGCTGGCGCTGGGCGCGCTGCTGGCCGCCGGGCAGCTCTCCGACCACCGGCCGGTGCGCTGGGCCTGCGTCTCCTTCGTCCAGTTCTTCCGGGCGATGCCGCTGCTGATCCTGATCGTCGCCCTCTACTACGGGCTGCTCGCCAAGCAGCCGATGTGGGCGCTGGTGCTCGGGCTCACCCTCTACAACGGCTCGGTCCAGGCGGAGATCATCCGCAGCGGCGTCAACGCCGTCCCCCGGGGCCAGGGCGAGGCGGCGTACGCGCTCGGCATGCGCAAGACGCAGGTGATGACGAGCATCCTGGTCCCGCAGGCCGTCCGCTCGATGCTGCCCTCGATGATCGGCCAGCTGGTCGTCACGCTCAAGGACACCTCGCTCGGCCTCATCATCACCTACCACGAGCTGCTCTTCGTCGGCAGGGCCATCGCCTCCCAGCCGATCAACGCCGCGGGCTTCCCGTACATCCCCGTCGTTCTGGTGATCGGGCCCATCTACATCGCGATGTGCCTGCTGCTCACCGGGCTCGCCCGGTGGATCGAGGCACGCGGACGAGGCGGCGCGAACCGGCGCACTTCATCTGCTGCTTGACGGGCACGCAGGTGAACTGTTGCATTGCTCTTCGTGACACCTACCGGGAGCATCCACGCGGCATATGACGGCAGGCCGGCGGCCGACCCGTGCTCCGGCGCCCGCGGCACCCGTCCGTACGCGAAGGGTCCGGCATGGACCCGGTGATCGTGGTCGGGGCCGGGCCGGTCGGCCTGGCCCTGGCCCTCGCGCTCGCCCGGCACGAGGTGCCGACCGTCGTCCTCGACGAAGGCTCCGGACTCTGCCCCGAGAGCCCGCGCAGCGTCGTCCTCGGCGCCGACACCGCCGCCTTCCTCACCAGGATCGGCTACCCCCGGGCCGTCGCCGACGCCGCCCGCTGGGACGCCTTCACCGTCTGGCGCCGCCGCCAGGAAGTGCTCCGGATCGACCTCGACGACACCCCCGTCCTGCACCTGCCCCAGCACCGCCTGCAGCGCGGACTGCAGGACGCCCTCACCGGCACCCCGCTGGTCCGGCTGGTCCCGCTCAGCCGGGTCACCCGGCTCGAACAGGACCGCGACGGCGTCAGCGTGCTGACCCGCGGCCCGAAGGACGGCACCGAGACCTGGTGGCGCGGCAGCCACCTGGTCGGCTGCGACGGCGCCCGCTCGGCCGTCCGCAAACTCCTGAAGATCCGTTTCCCCGGCCGGCCCGCCGTCGACCGCAGCGCCGTCGCGACCGTCCGGGTCGACCTGCCGTTCACCGAGCCCCGGCTGCACCGCGAGCCGCCGTGGCGCGGCGACCGCGAGGCCACCGCCCGCCCCCTGCCGCACGGCGTCTGGCGGCTCGACTGGCGGCTGCCCCCGGGCCGGCCCGCGGTCACCGAGCCGGTCGACCCGCACGCCACCTGGCCCGGCATCGTCACCGGCGACACCCTGCTCACCCGGGTCACCGCCACCCTCACCGGCTGGTGCGGCGAACTCCCGGCATTCGACCTGCTCGCCGCCGCCGACCACACCGCCCAGCAGCGGCTGGCCGCCCGCTTCCGGGTCGGCCGCTGTTTCCTGGCCGGCGACGCCGCCCACCTGCACGGCGCGCTCGGCATGCAGAACCTCACCGACGGCCTGCGCGACGCCGACAACCTGGCCTGGCGGCTCGCCCTCGCCTGGCACTTCCACTCCGGCGGCCCGCGGCCCGGCGGCTCGCTGCTCGACGGCTACGAGGCCGAGCGGCGCGGCGCGGTCGGGGCCCGGCTGCGCGCCGTCGACCAGTCGATGCCGCTGCTGCGCCCGCTGCGCGGCTGGGCGCAGACCCGGCGCTCGCTGCTCACCGGCTCGTTCCGCAAGCACGCGCCGCTGCTCGCCGACGGCCACCTCGGCACCGGGCGGTTCGGCGGCGCGCCCGCCTACCCGGCCGCCCCCGCCACCGCCCCCGGGCGGGTCCCGGTCCAGCGCGGCACCCGGGGCGCCACCTCGCTCAGCGAACTGCTGCCCTCCACCGCGCCCGGCGTGCTCGTCCCGGACCTGCCGGTGCTGGCCACCGACGGCACCCCGGACCAGCTGCACGCCCGGCTCGGCGCGGGCTTCCTGCTGCTGCTGGTCGCCCCCGGCACCGCCGTGTGGTCCGCGGAGCGCTGGCTCGGCGCCGGGCTGATGCCCCGGCTGGCCGAGGTCGCCGCCGCGCTGCCGGTGCCGGCCGAGGTCCTGGTCACCGAGGCCTACCCGGGCGCCGGCCCGCACTCCGTGCTGCTGATCCGGCCCGACGGCCACCTGGTCGGAATCACCCAGGGCGCGGACGGCGAGGACCTCCAGGCGCTGGCCGACCTCGCCCGGGGCGGCCCGGCCCCGCTCCCCGGCGGACCGGAGCCGGAGCCGTCGGCCACCCGCCCGGCCGACGCCCAGGGCGCCGACGCCCCTAGCGGGCCACCTCGGTGACCCGGCTCTCGCGGACCACGGTGACCCGGATCTGGCCCGGGTAGGTCAGCTCCTCGGCGACCTGCTTGGCGACCTCGCGGGCGATCACCTGCGCCCCGAGGTCGTCCACCACCTCGGGGCGGACCATCACCCGGACCTCCCGGCCGGCCTGCATCGCGTAGACGTCGGCCACGCCGTCGTGCGCCCGGGCGATCTCCTCCAGCCGCGCCAGCCGGCGCACATACGCCTCCAGCGACTCCTTGCGGGCGCCCGGCCGGCCACCCGAGCAGGCGTCGGCGGCCTGCACCAGCACCGCCTCCACGGTCTTCGGCTCCACCTCGCCGTGGTGCGCGGCGATCGCGTGCACCACGTCCGCCGGCTCGTCGTGGCGCCGGGCGAAGTCCGCGCCGACCGCCGCGTGACTGCCCTCGACCTCGTGGCTCAGCGCCTTGCCGATGTCGTGCAGCAGCGCCGCGCGCCGCACCGGCTCCGGGTCCACCCCCAGCTCGGCCGCCATCATCCCGGCCAGGTGCGCCGACTCCACCAGGTGGCCGAGCACGTTCTGCCCGTACGAGGCCCGGTAGCGCAGGGTGCCCAGGGTGCGGACCAGCTCCGGGTGCATGCCGCCGACCCGGACGGCGAGCAGCGCGTCCTCGCCCGCCCGCACGCAGCGGCGTTCCACCTCCGCGCGGCTGCGGGCGTGGACGTGCTCGATCCGCAGCGGGTGGATCCGGCCGTCCTCGACCAGCTGCTCCAGGGTGAGCCGGGCGGTCTCCCGGCGGACCGGGTCGAAGCAGGAGAGCTGTACCACCGCCGGGGTGTCGTCGATGATCAGATTGACGCCGGTGACGGCCTCGAAGGTCTTGATGTTGCGGCCCTCGCGCCCGATCACCCGGCCCTTCATCTCCTCGGTGGGAAGCCGGAACACCGACACGGCGGTCTCCGCGGTCTGCTCGGCGGCCAGCCGCTGGATCGCCCCGGCCACGATGCCCCGGGCCCGCCGCTCGCCCTCCTCGCGGGCGGCGCGCTCGATCTCGCGGACGGTGACCGCCGCCTCCCGGCGGGCCTGCGCCTCGGCCGTGCGGACGAGTTCGGCGCGGGCCTGGTCCGCGGAGAGCCCGGCCGTGCGCTCCAACTCGGCCGCCCGGTGCCGGACCAGCTCCGCCGCCTCGTTCCGGGCGCGCGTCACCTCGGCCGTCCGCTCGGCCAGTTCACCCTCTCGGGTCCGCAGCCGGTCGAGCTCTCCGGCCAACCACTCCTCGCGCCGGTCGAGTTCGGCGCGCATCCGGTCCGCCTGCCGTTCCGCCCGCCGCCGCGCCCGCTCGGTCTCGGCGGGG
>NZ_BAAAKJ010000325.1:4470-5856 GCF_039527695.1 Kitasatospora putterlickiae | reverse complement strand
GCGCCGCTCGCCGCGGAACCTCCGGGCCAGCAGCCAGGCCGTCGTCAGGGCCGCCAGCACGACCGCCGCCAGCAAGGAGGCGGCCGATCCGGCGCTCACCGCGATCCTCATGCTGCCCACTCCCCGTCCCGCCGCGGCACTCCGCCCGGGACCCTCGCGCGGCCGGCCCGGAACCGCCGGGCCGCAGGCATGGCCGGGAGCGCGGCCGGGGATGGCCGAGGGATGATCGACGTGCTCCCGCACTGAGTGCGAGGCTAAGCGCGGGTTACGAAACGGTCAAGACTGGCCAGGCAGTTGACCAACCGCCGGGTAACCCCCGGTGACCCGGGCGTCAGTCCCCGTACCCCGTGTCCCCGTACGCCGCGCCGTGGTCCCCGGCCCCGGCCTCCTCCTCGTCCAGCGCCTCCCGGACCACCCGGAAGGCCAGCCCTTCGGAGTAGCCGCGGCGGGCGAGCACGCCGACCAGCCGGCGGGTGCGGGTCTGCCGCTCCAGGCCCCGGGTGGTCCGCAGCCGGCGCTCGACCAGGGCGCGGGCGGCCTCGGTCTCGTCGTCCGGGTCGAGCTGGGCGAGGGCCTGCTCGGCGAGGTCCCCGGCGACCCCCTTGGTCCGCAACTCCTGCGCCAGCGCCCGCCGGGACAGGCCCCGGACGCTGTGCCGGGACTCCACCCAGGCCCGGGCGAAGGCCGCGTCGTCGATCAGCCCGACCTCCTCCAGCCGGGTCAGCACCTCCTCGGCGACCTCGTCCGGGATCTCCCGCTTGCGCAGGGCGTCGGCGAGCTGCTTGCGGGTCTTGGCCGCGCCGGTGAGCAGGCGCAGGCAAATGTCCCGGGCCCGGCCCTCGGGGTCGGCCGGCTCCTCGGCCCGGCCCCGCCGGGCCGTGCCGGCACCGGACCGCCCGGAGGCGCCGTCCGGATCGTCCGGATCGTCCAGGCCGTCCGGAAGGTCCGCACCGTCGCGGTCGGCCCCGCGCCGGGAGCGGCCAGAGCGCCGCCTCGGCCGCTCCGCCGGGAACGCCGGGGCGGGGGCGGCCGCACCCCCGTGACCGGCCGCCCCCGCTCCGTCGCCCCCGTCCCCCTCGGCGGCCCGTCCGTCATCGGGCCGCTCCGCCGCCAGCGCCGAACGGCGCCGGCGCCGCCCCGACGGCAGCTCCGAGGCGGTGACCAGCCCGAGCTCCCCCACGTCCGCCGGGCGTTCCACGGCACGCCGGGTCGCAGGCCCCGGCCCGCGCTCCGACCCGTACTCCGGCTCGGGCTCCGGCTCGGGCTCCGGTTCGGCCACGGCCGCGAACCAGTCCGGCGGCCCGTGGTCGTCGTCCTCCTCCGGGCCGGCCGGCCCACTGTGCTGCGTCAACGGCTCAGGCCTTGGCGGCCGCCGCCGCCGTCTTC
>NZ_BAAAKJ010000325.1:0-4456 GCF_039527695.1 Kitasatospora putterlickiae | reverse complement strand
CGTCTTGGCGGCGGTCGCGGTGATCGGCTTGGCCGCGCCCTCGGCGGCACCCGCCGCGGCGTCGGCCGGCTCCTCGACCTTGGGGCCGATGCCCAGCTTGCCCTTGATCTTCCGCTCGATCTCGTCGGCCAGCTGCGGGTTGTCCCGCAGGAAGTTGCGGGCGTTCTCCTTGCCCTGGCCGAGCTGGTCGCCCTCGTAGGTGTACCAGGCGCCGGACTTGCGGATGAAGCCGTGCTCGACGCCCATGTCGATCAGGCCGCCCTCGCGGCTGATGCCCACGCCGTAGAGGATGTCGAACTCGGCCTGCTTGAACGGCGCGGCGACCTTGTTCTTGACGACCTTGACGCGGGTGCGGTTGCCGACCGCCTCGGTGCCGTCCTTCAGGGTCTCGATCCGGCGGATGTCCAGGCGGACCGAGGCGTAGAACTTCAGCGCCCGGCCACCGGTCGTGGTCTCCGGCGAGCCGAACATCACGCCGATCTTCTCGCGCAGCTGGTTGATGAAGATCGCGGTGGTGTTCGACTGGTTCAGCGCACCGGCGATCTTGCGCAGCGCCTGGCTCATCAGACGCGCCTGCAGACCGACGTGCGAGTCGCCCATCTCACCCTCGATCTCCGCGCGGGGCACCAGCGCCGCCACGGAGTCGATGATCACCAGGTCGATCGCGCCGGAGCGGATCAGCATGTCGGTGATCTCCAGGGCCTGCTCACCGGTGTCCGGCTGGCTGACCAGCAGGGCGTCGGTGTCCACACCGAGCTTCTTGGCGTACTCCGGGTCGAGCGCGTGCTCCGCGTCGACGAAGGCGACCGTGCCGCCGGCCTTCTGGGCGTTGGCCGCCAGGTGCAGGGTCAGCGTGGTCTTGCCGGAGGACTCGGGGCCGTAGATCTCGATCACCCGGCCGCGCGGGATGCCGCCGACCCCGAGGGCGACGTCCAGGGCGGTGGACCCGGTGGAGATCACCTCGACCGGCTCGTTGGCCTTCTCGCCGAGGCGCATCACCGAGCCCTTGCCGAACTGCCGCTCGATCTGGGCGAGCGCCGTCTCAAGGGCCTTCTCGCGGTCCGTACCTGCCATGGCTTCCACCCTCGGGTTCTGTGCTGTGCGCTTCATCGTTCTCGACGCTAGCGCGTCCCACCGACAATCGGCTCCGACCCGGCTCCGCCTGGGGAGAACTCTGCGCCGGAGAGTACAAAGAACACGTGTTCGAATCAAGCCTATGCGGTTCGAGCCATGATCGACCCCGGGTCCCGGTCCCGCCACCGGGCCGGTCCCGCCCCGGCTACTTCCGGTCCGAGTCCCCGCCGACCATCCGCCGCAGCCGGCGCGCCGCCTCCCGGCGCAGCTCCCGGCGCTGCCGGCGCTGCTCGCCGCGGTCGATCCGCGGATCAGTCACCTCGTACCGCCGGACGTACGTGCCGACGAAGCCCTGCAGGGTGGCCGCCGCCGGGATGGCGATCAGCGCGCCGACGCCGCCGAGCAGCGCGGCGCCCGCGATCACCGAGCCGAACGCCACCGCCGGGTGCACGTCCACCGTCTTCGCGGTGATCCGCGGGTGCAGCAGGTAGTTCTCGATCTGCTGGTAGACCACCACGAACACCAGCACCCAGAGCGCGTCCACCGGCTCGTCGGTGGTGAGCGCCACCAGCACCGGCAGCGCCCCCGCCAGATAGGTGCCGATGGTGGGCACGAACTGCGACATGACACCGACCCAGACCGCCTGCGCGGCCGCGTACGGGAGGTCCAGCAGCGCGAACATCACCCAGTGCGCGAACGCCGAGGCGACCGCGAGCAGGGCCCGGGAGTAGAGGTAGCCGCCGGTCTTGGCCAGCGCGATCTCCCAGGCGCGCAGCACCTCGGTCTGCTTGGCGGGCGGCAGCATCGAACAGACGGTCCGCCGCACCCGCGGGCCGTCGGCGGTGAAGTAGAAGGTGAAGAGGCCGACGGTGAACGCCTGGAACAGCCCGCCGATCAGGGTCGAGGAGACGCCCCAGACGTTGTCCGCGGCCGACTGGGCGTAGCTCTCGATCGCGCCGGAGTCCTTGAGCAGCTTCTTCTGCAGCTCGTCCAGCGAGAGTTCCTGGTTGAAGGTGCGGTTGACCCAGCCGATCAGGTTGTCGAGCAGGTGCGGGAGGTCACCCGCGATCTTCCCCACCTGGTCGACCAGCAGGGTGCCGAGCGCGGTCAGGAACCCGCCGACCGCTATCGCCACCGCGATGAAGACCAGGAAGGTGCCGACGCCGCGGCGCACCCCGCGGGCCGCCATCCGGTCCACCGCCGGCTCCAGCGCGAGCGACAGGAAGAAGGAGACCAGCAGCATCACGAAGAGGTCGATCAGCTGGTGGAAGGCCCAGTCGGCGAGCTGGAACAGCCCGACCAGGACCAGCGCCAGCACCATCGCCCGGGGCAGCCAGCGCGGCATCCCGGAATTCCAGAGCCCGCCCCCCGCGGTGCGGGCCGGCCCCGGTCCCGACGGCGGAGCGGGCGGGGAGGCGGGCGTAGGGCCCGCGGCCTCGTCGGCGACCTGCGCCGACCTGTCCGAATTCTGCTGTTCTGCACTGCTTGCCACCCGCACAGTCTGACCCATGCCCGACGCGCGTTCGAGCATCGGGCGGTCACCGGCGGCGGCCGGACCCGGGTCCGGTCAGCGGAGCACCGGGGAGACGCCCTGGGTGTCGCAGACCACCCGCCAGACGTCCTTGGCCTCCCAGCCCGCTTCCAGCGCCTGACGGACCGTCCGCCCGCCGAGTTCGCTCATCACGTGGTCGCTCGCGAAGGACTCCGCGTACACCTCGCCGAAGTGCTCGTACATCCGCCGCCAGAACTCCGTCAGCCTCATGCCCACCAGTATCCCGGACCGCCGGACCGACCGGACGTCCCCGCTCAGGGGCGCCAGTCGGCCGCCGCCAGGGCGTACTCGACCTCGCCGTGCTCGCTACCCGGCACCGGCTCCGGGTACGCCTCGTGGAAGGTCCGCACGTACGAGAGCCCGGCCTTCTCCATCACCCGCCGCGAGCCGGCGTTGACCGCCATGGTGTACGCCACCACCCGCTCGACGCCGAGCCCGGTGAAGCCGAGGCGGATCAGCGCCCGGGCGCCCTCGGTGGCGTAGCCGCGCCCCCAGGCCGGGTGGCGCAGCCGGTAGCCCAGCTCGACCTCGGCGCGGTCGCCGTCCGGCGGCCGGAACTCGAACCAGCCGAGGAAGGCCCCGCCCGCCCGTTCCTCGGCGGCCCACCAGCCGAGGTCGCCGTACCGGCGGTAGTGGTCGAGGTAGAGCGGCAGCAGGGTGGACTCGACCACCTCGCGCGGGGTGGCCCGCCCGCCGGTGAGGTAGCGGGTCACCCGCGGGTCGGCGTCCAGCTCGACCAGGGCGTCCGCGTCGGCGGCGGTGAAGCGGCGCAGCACCAGCCGCTCGGTGGTGAGGAAGACGTCCATCCCCCGATCCTCGCCCGCCCGCCCCGGCCCGTCACCCGGTTTTCCCGGGCGCCGGCTCAGCGCGGCAGTGCCAGCGCCCCGGCGCCGTAGTACTCGTGGTCGCCGCAGACCTGCGGCCGGGGCGGGCAGGCGGCGTCCGCGGTGGTGGCCAGCAGCGCGGCGAGCCGGTCGGCGTCCCAGTCCGGGTGCAGCGCGGCGGCGACCGCGACCGCTCCGGTGACGTGCGCCGCGGCCATCGAGGTCCCGGCCAGCGCGGCGTACCGCTCGCCGGGCCAGTCCGAGACCACCGCCCCCTGGGAGCCGCCGTCCGGATTCCCGCCGGGGGCGGCCAGCGAGACCCGGCCGCGCCCGTGGTTGGTGTAGGCGGACGGGCGGCCGTCGCGGTCGACGGCGGTCACGGTGACCACGCCGGGCAGCTCACCGGGCAGCCGGAGGCACTCGGGGCCGAGCTCGCGGGAGCGCGGGGGCCCGCTGGTGCGGTCGTTGGGGCTGCGCTCGTCGGTGCGGGCGGCGCCGAGGTCCTGCGCGTCGTTGCCGGCCGAGGCGACCACCACGGCGCCCTGTCGGCGGGCGTACGCGACGGCCCGGCCGACGGCGGCGGTCAACGCGGCCTGGTCGGCGTCGTCGGGGCAGTTGTACTTCCAGGGGTCGGCGAAGTAGCTGTTGTTGATCGCCCGGGCGCCGTGGTCGGCGGCCCAGAGCATGCCGCAGACGATGTTCTCGGCGTAGTACTGGCCGAGCGGGCCGAGCAGCCGGACGGCGGCGATCCGCACACCGGGGGCGACCCCGCTGACGCCGTGGCCGTCCCGGGCGGCGCCGACGATCCCGGCGACATGGGTGCCGAGGCCGTCGCCGCCGACCCCGGCGTCGGGGCGCCAGGATCCGGTGCGGGCGTCGGGGCGGCCGTCGGCGCAGGAGGCGGAGCTCCTCGGGTCGACGGCGGCGCGCAGGTCGGGGTGGGTGTCGTCGACGCCGGAGTCGAGGACGGCGACCAGCACCCCGCGCAGGGCGTCGGCGCCGGGGG
>NZ_BAAAKJ010000324.1:9331-10101 GCF_039527695.1 Kitasatospora putterlickiae | reverse complement strand
CCGCGCCGGCCGTCCCCCTGGCCGTGCCCGGCGCGGGCGACGTCCGGGTGCCGGTCAAGGGCGTCCGCAAGGCGACCGCGCAGGCGATGGTGGCCTCGGCCTTCACCGCCCCGCACGTCACCGAGTTCGTCCAGGTCGACGTCACCCGGACGATGAAGTTCGTCCGCCGCCTCAAGGAGAGCGGCGAGCTGGGCCGGGACGTCCGGGTCAGCCCGCTGCTGCTGGTCGCCAAGGCGCTGCTCACCGCGATCAAGCGCCACCCGGAGATCAACGCCCAGTGGGACGAGGCGGCCCAGGAGATCGTCATCAAGGGCCAGGTGAACCTCGGCATCGCCGCGGCCACCCCGCGCGGCCTGATCGTGCCCAACATCAAGGACGCGGGCGCGAAGACCCTCTCGGGCCTGGCGGTCTCGCTCGGCGAGCTGATCGACACCGCCCGGCAGGGGAAGACGGCGCCCGGCGACATGCAGGGCGGCACGGTCACGATCACCAACGTCGGCGTCTTCGGCGTCGACAGCGGCACCCCGATCCTCAACCCCGGCGAGGCGGCCATCCTCGCCTTCGGGGCGGTCCGGGAGCTGCCGTGGGTGCACAAGGGCAAGGTCGTTCCGCGCCAGGTCACCACGCTGGCGCTGTCCTTCGACCACCGGCTGGTCGACGGCGAGCTGGGCTCCAAGGTGCTGGCCGACATCGCGGGCATCCTGGAGCACCCCAAGCGCCTGATCACCTGGGGCTGATCCCGGGCGGTCCGCGTCGCGCAGCGAGGGGCC
>NZ_BAAAKJ010000324.1:0-9312 GCF_039527695.1 Kitasatospora putterlickiae | reverse complement strand
TCCCCCTCGCCGCGTCCGGGCCCCCTCCTGGTAACCCTGCGTGGCCGCATCGTCGGTGGACGGTGAACAGTGCTGTTCCCGGGGTGCGGGAGAGCCGTTCACCATTCGTTGCCGGCACGGCCACCCCCGCTCCCTAGCCTTCGGGCGCGCGTCCCCGCCGTCCGACCGGGCGGCGGACCATACGCTTCCCCCCGGGAGTCAGCATGGAACGACGTACCTTCCTGCGCGGCGCCGTCGCCGGTGCCTCGGCCGCCGCCTTCGTCGGCACCCTCACGCACGGCGCCGCCTACGCGGCCCCGGCGCAGAACGGGCCCGGCCCGTACGGGGCGCTCGGCGCCGCCGACGCCAACGGCGTCCAGCTTCCCTCCGGCTTCACCAGCCGGGTCGTCGCCCGCTCCGGTCAGGTGGTCGCGGGCACCTCGTACACCTGGCACAGCGCGCCCGACGGCGGGGCCTGTTTCGCCGACGGGACGGGCTGGATCTACGTCTCGAACTCGGAGATCAACCCCTCCGGCGGCGCGGGCGCCCTGCGGTTCAACTCCTCGGGCACGGTCACCGGCGCCTACCGGATCCTGTCCGGCACCCGGCAGAACTGCGCGGGCGGCGCCACCCCGTGGAACACCTGGCTGTCCTGCGAGGAGGTCAGCCTCGGCTACGTCTACGAGACCGACCCGTTCGGTGTGAACGCCGCCGTCCGCCGCGACGCGCTGGGCAGGTTCAAGCACGAGGCGGCCGCCGCCGACCCGGTCCGCAAGGCGGTCTACCTGACCGAGGACGAGAGCGACGGCTGCTTCTACCGGTTCGTCCCGACCACCTGGGGCGACCTGTCCGCCGGCACCCTGCAGGTCCTCAAGGCCGGCACCGCCACCTCCGGCACCTTCACCTGGGCCACCGTCCCCGACCCCGACGGCGCCCCGACCACCACCCGCAACCAGGTCACCGGCGCCAAGCGGTTCAACGGCGGCGAGGGCTGCCACTACGCCAACGACACGGTCTGGTTCACCACCAAGGGCGACAACCGGGTCTGGCAGGTCAACCTGGCCGCCGGCACCTACGAGCTGGCCTACGACGACTCGCTGGTCAGCCCCGGCACCGCGCCGCTGACCGGCGTGGACAACGTCACCGGCTCCACCTTCGGCGACCTGTACGTCGCCGAGGACGGCGGCAACATGGAGATCTGCGTCATCACGCCGGACGACGTCGTCGCGCCCTTCCTGCGGATCACCGGCCAGTCCTCCTCGGAGATCACCGGCCCGGCGTTCTCCCCCGACGGCACCCGCCTCTACTTCTCCAGCCAGCGGGGCACCAGCGGCAGCTCCTCCGGCGGCATCACCTACGAGGTCACCGGCCCGTTCCGCCGCTGACGGGTGAGAAGGGNCCGGGCCCCTTCGTTCCCTCGGTCCCGGCGGAGCTCAGGACCAGGCGGTGTCATCGTCGGCGACGGTGTTCTCCGGGTTCGTCGGCATGCTGTGCTCCGGCCTTCCGGGGCGTCAGCCCTGGGCGCGCAGACGGCGCACGGCGACGACCATGCCGGCACCGAGCGCGGCGAGGCCGGCGGCGAGGCCGGCGAGCAGGCCGTTCGGGGTGCCGGCGCCGGTCTCGGCGAGCTCCGGCGTGCCGGCGGGCGCGGCGGTGACGGGCGCGGCGGTGGGCTTGGCCGCGGGGGTGGTGGGCTTGCTCTCGGGGGTGGCGGGGGCCGCCGGGGCGGCCGCGGTCTTGTCGCTGACCGGGTTCGCGGGCTTGGCCGGGGCGGTGGCGGTGGCGGTGGGCTTCGGGGCGGCGGGCTTGGCCGGGGCGGGCTTGGCCGGGGCGGGCTTGGTGGGGGCGGGCTTGGTGGGGGTGGGCTTGGCCGGGGCGGGCTTGGTGGGAGCGGGCTTCGACGGCTTCGGCACCGTGACGGCCACGTCCCGCTGCTCCCAGTCGCTCTGCCTCTTGTCCTCGCTCGTGGCGGAGAGGCCGACGTGGAGCGTCTTGAGTCCGGCGGGGGCGTCCGCCGCGAGACCGATCCGGAAGGTGGCGTGCTCGGCCCGGCCGTTCGCGACCGGCAGCCCCTTGGCGGGGGTGGCGAAGAGCGTCGGGTCGCAGCCGCGCACCAGGGGGAGCTTCTGCCAGGCGCCGGTGGTCCGGTACTCGACGGTCAGGTACTTGGAGGCGAGGAACCGGACGCCGCCGTCGTCGTCGCCCTCGAAGCCGGCGGAGACGGCGAGCGAGGGCACCACGTTGCGGTACGGCGCCCCGGTGAAGTTGCTGACCCCGACCCCGAGTTCGAGCTTCGGCCCGCCGGCCTTGAGCGCCAGGCCGGAGGGGGTCATGTGGAAGCCCACGCCCGGGCCGCCCTGGTGGACGGGGGCGTCCGCCTTCGGCGCGGCCTCGGTGCCGCTCGACGCCGCGACCTTGGCGCCGGCCGGTGCGCCGCAGGCCCAGGAGGACTCGGCGGTCAGCAACTGGACGGAGCCCGCGAGGACGACGGTGGCGGCGACGGCGGCGATCCGGCGGCGACGGGTGGTGGCGGAGGTGTTTGCGGAAGCGGGCTTGATGGACATGGACATGACAGTGCCCCCGAGATCTGATGCGGGTGAATGAGTTGATGGATGTGAAGGTGACCGGCCTGCTCCTGCTGAGCAGTTGCGCCCCCCGGCCTCGCCGGTCTCGCTCCCGCTTCCTTCGTCCTTACAGACATTGGTCGGGTCCGAAGGGTTGCGGGCGGTTCGGAAATTTCTTCGGGAGTTTTAGGTGACCTCCGCATCACGGATGGTGATGATTGGGCATCTGATCGGATTCGTAGGTATGGCTGGTTGGATTCTTATGGTTCGTCCAGATCGGTGATCTTTTCGGCGTTCGGTGAGGGCGACACACCGGACGGGTACGTCTTCGCGTCCACCACCCGGGCGACGCCGGGTGACCGGAACGTCGAGGACACACCCGTATGCCGCCTGGCAACCCTGGCCGGATCGTCCGGAGTCTGGCCGCGCTCGTGCTGGTGTCCACCGCCGTCCTCCCGGCCGCGCTGGAACTGGCCGGGCCCCCGCCGTTCGGGGTGATCGGACCCGGAGCCCCCGCCGACCGCGCGGTGCCGCCGCACGCCGCGGTGCAGCAGGCCGACCTGTACGCCGCCGGCGAGGCGCCGACGATCGACATACGGCGCACCGGCGACCCGGCCAACCGGATCACCCTGGTCCTGCTCGGCGACGGCTACACCACCGGGGAGCAGGAGCTGTTCCGCGCGCAGGCCGACCGGGCCTGGCGGGCGCTGATGGACATCGAGCCGTTCCGCAGCTATCAGGGGTTCTTCAACATAAAGCGGGTCGAGGTGGTCTCCCCGGTCTCCGGCATCGCCGAGACCGAGAACCGCGGCCGGCGCCCCGCCACCCCGCTCGGCATGCACTTCTGGTGCGAGGGCACCGCCCGGCTGCTCTGCGCCGACGAGGAGGCGACCGCCCGCTTCGCCGGCCACGGGGAGGGCCCGCAGTACCTCATCGCGCTCGCCAACTCCACCGAGTACGGCGGCGCCGGCGGCACCGGGGTGACCACCCTGGCCGGCGGCAGCGCGGACGCGGGGCGGATCATCCAGCACGAGATAGGGCACACCGTCGGGGACCTCGGCGACGAGTACGACAGCGCGCCGGACGACGCCGACTACCCCAACCTCGCCACCGACGACGCCGAGGAGATGCGCCGCAAGCAGACCAAGTGGTGGCGCTGGCTGGGCGCGGAATCCCCGGACGGCGCCGGCCCGATCGGCGCCTACCGCAGTGCCAACGGCATCTACCGGCCCACCCGGGACTCGGTGATGCGCACCCTCGGCGGGGCGTACAACCTGCCCTCGCGGGAGGCCATCATCGAGGAGATCTACCGGCGGGTCAGGCCCACCGACAACCCCGTCCCGGCGCCCGGCGACGTCACCGGCCGGCCCCGGCTGGAGGTCCGGCCGGTCCCGTTGTCCGGCGCCCGGCAGCTGCGGGTCGACTGGACGGTGGACGGCGTCCCGGTGGAACCGCAGGCGGCCGACCACAGCTGGCTGGACACCGCGGCGCTGCCGCTGGAGCCCGGGCACGGCGCGACCGTCACGGCGACCGTCCGGGACACCACGGACTGGGTCCGCGACGAGACCTTCCGCGACCGCTACATGACGCGCTCGGTCTCCTGGACGGTGGTCGGCTGAGCCGGGGCGCCCCGGGACGGACCGGATGGTTCGCATCCGTCCCGGCCACCCCGACCTGGGCGTTCAATGATGGGATGACTAATCTGGGGCCACTATGACCGTGGAGCCCGCCAGTTCAGTCCGCCCCTCGCCCGCCCCCGCTCCCCGTGCCGACGCCGGCCCCACGCCCGGCCCCGCCGCCGTCCACCACCCACCCGGTGGGCGGGCCGCCTGGCTCGCCTGGTCCATCGGCGTCAGCGTCTACGTCCTGGCCGTCATCCACCGCACCAGCCTCGGCGTCGCCGGCCTGGACGCCGCCGACCGCTTCGGCATCGGCGCCTCCGCGCTCTCCACCTTCTCGATCCTCCAGGTCCTCGTCTACGCGGCCATGCAGATACCCGTCGGCTTGCTGGTCGACCGGTTCGGACCGCGCCGGGTGCTGCTGCTCGGCGTCGTGCTGCTCAGCACCGGCCAGCTCGCCTTCGCCTTCTCCGACTCCTTCGGCCCCGCGCTCGCCTCCCGGGCGGTGCTCGGCTGCGGCGACGCGATGACCTTCATCAGCGTGCTGCGGATCGCCGCCCGCTGGTTCCCCGCCGCCAAGAACCCGCTGGTCGCCCAGCTGACCGGCCTCGCCGGCATGAGCGGCAACCTGATCACCACCGTCGTCCTCGCCCAGGCCCTGCACAGCGAGGGCTGGACGCCCACCTTCACCGCCATCGCGCTGCTCGGCGTCGCCGTCTTCGCGCTCGTCGCGCTCTTCCTCCGGGAGGCGCCGGACGGCCCCGCCGGGGCGCTGCCGACCACCGCGCCGCCCAGGATCGGCGTCAGGCGCCAGGTCCGGGACACCTGGCGGGAGCCGGGCACCCGGCTGGGGCTCTGGATCCACTTCACCACCCAGTTCCCCGGAAACGCCTTCGGCCTGCTCTGGGGCCTGCCCTACCTCGTCGAGGCCCAGGGCATGACCCGCGCCGCCGCCGGTGGGCTGCTCACCCTGCTGGTGCTCTCCAACATGAGCTTCGGCTTCCTCTTCGGCCGGGTCCTCTCCCGCACCGCCCGGGCCCGGATGCCCATCGTGCTCACCGTCATCGGCGCCACCGCGCTGCTGTGGGCGGCGGCGCTCGCCTGGCCCGACGGCCACCCGCCGCTCTGGCTGCTGGTCGCGGTCGTCCTGGTGATGGGCAGCAACGGCCCCGCCTCCCTGGTCGGCCTCGACTACGCCCGCGCCCGCAACCCCGTCGAACGCCTCGGCACCGCCTCCGGCATCGTCAACATGGGCGGCTTCATCGGCACGATGATCACCCTCTTCGGCATCGGCGTCCTCCTCGACACCCTCAGCCCCTCCGGCGCCGACACCTACACGGCGACCGCCTTCCGCTGGGCGTTCTGCTGGCAGTACGTGCCCCTGGCGGTGGGCACCCTGATGATCCTGCGGCTGCGGAAGAAGCTCGCGGCGGCACCGGCGTAGGGTTTCCGACCTGCGGATACGTCAGCCCCTGTACGCGCGCATGAACTCCGCGATCTGAGGAGGCGTCCCAAGGATCCTGGCACCGTGCAGTTCCACGAGCAGACTCCCATGACCGCAGGTCCGCGTCGCGTCGGACTCCGGCGCGGCCTGGGCCTCGTTCCGCATCCGGACGAGGTCCACGATCCGCAGCTTCGGGCAGCCCGGGACCACCCGGCTGCCCCGGATCCCGACGTGCTCCCCGCCCTGGCACTCGAAGTACGGGCCGAACGGCGGCCCGCTGTCGTCCGGCCCGGGTAGCCACAGGACCATCTCGCCGTGCCGGCAGCTGACCGTGCCGTCGGAGCGGACGGTGAGGTCCGGCCAGTCCTCGTGCTCGATCCGCGCGACGACGTACACCTGCCGCCCGATCGCCTCGGTGAGCGTTTCCGCCATCCGCCGCCGCTGGGTGGGGACGTCGGTGTCCCCGCGTCGGATGGAGCGGAGAAGGTCTCCGGTCACCCACTCCTGGAACGACTGGGCGTTGGGCTTGGTCGACTTCATGATCAGGCTGTAGAGGCCGGCCTCGTTGATCACCCCGCGCTCCGGATTTCCCCGCGTATAGGGTTTCTCACCTGCGGAAACGTGATTACTATCAGTCTCGCTGATGGTTACCGAGCGCAGGTCGACGATGCGCGTGTTCTCCGGCTTCACCACCCTGTGGGCCTCGCTGGGGTTACCGCGCCCCAAGATCCGGCACACGTCCGCCGTGACGAACCACGGCTCGCCGTCGATCATCACGACCCTGATCGGCTGGCCCGTGACCGGGAAGCTCGACCGGACCAGCACCATCGTCTGTTCGTCGTCCATGGGGACGCCCCTCCTTCATCCGGGTGGCTGTCCGGATCAACGAGGCCGAACGAACGGGGCTACTGGTCCCAACGTGACGCACGGGAGCACGAGGTGCACTCGCCCGGCGTGCACGGTGCGTGTACGCCGGGCGGGTGATGAACCGCTACGGGGTGACGGAGAAGTTGGCCAGGACGCGGTCGGCGAGTTCCTTGTCGCCCTCGACGGTCACCGGGCCCGGGCGGCCGCGGCCGCAGGCGAGGCGGACGTAGGTCTCCCAATCGAGGGTGAGCTGGACGTCGGGCGCGAGGCTGATGGACTCGTCGATGGTGCCGCGTCCGGCGGAGTCGACCCGTACGGTGCGCAGGAACTCGACCGGGCCGGTGACGTCGATGACCAGGGCGGTCCCGGCCGGGGCGCCGGCCTGGTGGGCGACGGCCTTCGGCAGGCCCTCCAGCAGGACGTCGCGGGCGATCAGGGCCGCCGGGGAGTCGAGGTCGCCGGGGACGCCGAGGGCGCGCCGGAGGTCCTGCTCGTGTACCCAGACGTCGAAGGCCCGCAGCCGCAGCAGCTGGTGGTACGGGACGTCGCGGCTCTGCGGGCCGGCCGGCCAGCGGACCGGCTCGTTGGGCATCTGCTTGGCGTTCCGCAGCGCGCGGCAGCGGCGGATGATCGTGTACTCCAGCTCGCTGGTCATCTCCAGCGCGGTGTGGCAGCGGCGCTTGTCGACGGGCAGTTCGAGGTAGCGGGCGGCGTCGGTGGTGACGTGGCGCAGGTCGCGGGGGAGGGCGTGGATCGGACGGGGGTCGCCGAGGAGCTCGGACTCGACGGCGATCACGTGCGAGACGACGTCGCGGACCGACCAGCCCGGGCACTCCGTGGCCCGGTTCCAGGAGCCCTCGGGCAGGGGGGTCACCAGTTCGGATATCGCCTCGATGGACTGGGTCCACGCCTCGGTGTAAGCCTGCACGGTCTGGTTGTCCGTCACGGGAATCTCCGGCCCTCCGTCAGCTGCCTTGCCGCGCGTGCCCGCGGTCTTCTGGGTCGGCCGGGAAAGTCCGGCTTTCGGGCGCACACGCTAACCGCACGTTACGCTGCCGGGTGAGAGCAGGGCAGCGCTTTCGGGTGACGATCGTAGGACTCTTGTCGTGGACGGTGGTACTGTGCGCGCTTCATTGATCCAACTCGCGGTCTCCGACGCCGAGCCACCGGCCGAGCGGCGAGCCCGCGCGGCCGCGCTGGTGCGGGCGCAGCGGGGATCCGACCTGGTGGTCCTGCCCGAGCTGTGGCCGCTCGGCGGGTTCGCCTACGACCTCTGGTCGGACGGTGCGGAGGCCCTGGACGGGCCGACCTCGGACGCCATGGCGGCGGCCGCCAGGGCGGCGGGCGTCTGGCTGCACGCCGGTTCGATCGTCGAGCGGGACCCGGACGGGCCGATCTACAACACCTCGCTGCTGTTCGCCCCGGACGGCGAGCTGGTGCACACCTACCGCAAGATCCACCGCTTCGGCTTCGACAGCGGCGAGGCGGTGGTGATGGGCGCCGGGCAGGAGATCGTCACCGCGGTCACCGACGTCGGCACGCTGGGCCTGGCGACCTGTTACGACCTGCGGTTCCCGGAGCTCTTCCGGGCGCTGCTGGACGCGGGCGCGCAGGTGCTGGTGGTGCCAGCGGCCTGGCCGGAGCGGCGACGGGAGCACTGGAC
This sequence comes from Kitasatospora putterlickiae, assembly GCF_039527695.1. Taxonomy (NCBI): domain Bacteria; kingdom Bacillati; phylum Actinomycetota; class Actinomycetes; order Kitasatosporales; family Streptomycetaceae; genus Kitasatospora; species Kitasatospora putterlickiae. Next base: position 1,176 of record NZ_BAAAKJ010000324.1, on the reverse strand, counting down.
GCTGCTGGCCCGGGCGCGCGCGGTGGAGGAGCAGGCGTACGTGCTGGCCTGCAACACGGCGGGGACGCACGGCGGGGTCGAGCAGGCGGGTCACAGCATCGCGGTGGACCCGTCGGGCCGGGTGCTGGCCGAGGCGGGGGCGGGGGAGGAGGTGCTGACCGTGGAGTTCGATCCGGCGGAGGTGGCGAAGGCGCGCGCCGGGTTCCCGGTGCACCGGGACCGGCTGCTGGGGATCCCGGCGCCGGTGCAGCGCTGACGGGGCCGGCCGACGGGCCGGGGCACGGGGGCGCGCCGGGGCGTATGGGGGGCTTGTACACGTCGGTGTCCTTTTTGAGAAGATGAGCCCCCGTCGTGTTACCAGCCCGTACGTCGCCGGTCTGTCCCCGTCAGGCCGTCCAGCCCGCCCGAGGAGGTCGCGCGCATGTTCGGCACCGGCGCGGGCGACACCCGTCCCGTCATCCAGCGCAACAGCCTGCGCGAGCAGATCGCCGGCGCGCTGCGCGAGGAGATGATGGCCGGCCGGCTGGCGGCCGGGCGGAACTTCACCGTCAAGGAGATCGCCGAGCTGTACGGGGTCTCGGCGACCCCGGCCCGGGAGGCGCTGGTCGACCTCTCCGCGCAGGGGCTGCTCCGGGCCGAGCACCACCGCGGCTTCACCGTTCCCGAGTTCGGCTGGGACGACTTCCGGGAGATCTTCGAGTCCCGGGTGCTGATCACCGACAGCTACTTCCGCCGGCTGGCCGCCGACCCCGGCGTCCGGGACGAGAGCCGGCTGACCTCGCTGCGCCGGCGGGCGGACGCGGCGCTGCGGGCGTCCCGGGCGGGGAACCTGGACGTGATGGTGGGCTGCGACCGCCGGTTCTGGCAGGAGGTCGGCGGGCTGCTGGGCAACCGCCGGATCGCCGACTACCTGGACTGGCTGCGGGTGCAGTCGTGGATGTTCGCCGCGCGGTACCTGCGGACGATGCCCCAGCTGGCCGGGGTCTGCTGGGACGGCCACCTCGACCTGGTGGACGCGATCGAGGCGAACGACGTGCCGCGCGCGCACCGGGTCGTCTGCGAGTACAACCTCTTCACGGTCGGGCTGCTGGCCGAGCTGGCCGGTGAGTCGGTGGAGACGGTGGGGGTGCTGCCGCTGCTGACCGGGCGCCCGACCGGCGCGCCGGGCGGCGGCGG
>NZ_BAAAKJ010000323.1:13731-45194 GCF_039527695.1 Kitasatospora putterlickiae | reverse complement strand
AGCGTGAGGTAGGGCGCGGTCGCCGCGACGGCCGTCCAGGCCGCGGCGGTCCTGCTCGCGGCGACGGGATCGGCCTACGTCCTGCGCCGGTACCGGCCGGTGCTCAGGCCCCGCGCACGAGGCGCCTGAACCCCTGCCCCACCACCGGCCGCCCCGGCTTCAGGCTCGGGGCGATCTCGCCGTGCGCCAGGCCGGGTTCACGCGGCAGCGAGCGGAGCCGGCCCTGGAAGCCCTCGCCGAGCCGCTGAACGCAACCGGCCACCGGCTCCACCGTCCCCAACCCGGCGACGGCCTCCCCGCCTCCGTCCCCACCCACCACTCCCCCCCACGACGCCCCGGCGCCCGAGCCCACCATCCAGACCGGCGTCACCTCCCTGCCGGCCGCCGCCGCCCACTGGCTCCGCCGGCCCGCCGGGTGAGGCCCGCACCGGTCGGCCCGCTCCTGCTTCGAACGTGCGCTGTCGCGACACCGCCCGGGCGCGGAGGTCACATCCGGGCGGGCGGCCCGGTCGTAGTTTCGGATCCGCCCGGCCCGTTTCCGGTCCGGCGTCCCGAGACCCCGACACCCCGACAGGGAGCACCCGGTGAAAACCGCGAACGCCACGTCCAGCACCGAACCCGCCGCCACCTCTCCGCACGGCGGCGGCCAGCCGCTGCTGCACCAGAAGGGCGCCGAGACCCAGGCGTTCGGCACGCTCAAGCAGGTGCCGATCGGGCTCGGCCACGACACCCGCATGTACGCCTGCCAGCGGCTCAACCACGTCCTCGCCGACACCCAGATGCTCCACGCCCTCTACAAGAAGCACCACTGGCTCATGCGCGGGGCGACGTTCTACTCGCTCCACGTCATGCTGGACAAGCACGCGGAGGCGCAGCTGGCCATCGTGGACGCGCTGGCCGAGCGGGTCCAGAGCCTGGGCGGCGTCGCCGTCGGCGACCCGCGCCACGCCGCGGAGCTGACGTCCGTCCCCCGGCCGCCGGACGGCGTCGAGCCGGTCCCCGTCATGCTGTCGCGGCTCCTCGACGCGCACGAGCGGATCCTGATCGACGCGCGGGACGCCGCCGCCAGGATCTCCGCGGAGGGCGACGAGGGCAGCACCGACCTGCTGGTCTCGCAGGTCATCCGCACCGGTGAGGCGCAGGCGTGGTTCCTGGCCGAGCACCTGGTGGACACCCCCCTGGTGCGGAGCTGACCCAGCCCCCCGACCCCGGCCCGATCACCGAACGAGAGAGCAGCACCATGACCACAGCCTCCCCCGACCCGTCCCCGACCCGCCGTTTCGAACCGGATCTCCGGTCGATCACCCGCATCAACCTGCGCCCCATGGCCTCCCCCATGCCGCTGGGCTTCTTCACGGTGGCGATCGCCTCCGTGATGACGGCGTGCCTGCAGCTCGGCGTCCTCGGCCCCGAGGCGCGCGGCGCCGTCGCCCTGTGCGTGCTGCCCGCCTTCGCCCTGCAGTTCCTGGTGAGCATCCTGTGCTTCGGCGCCCGGGACGTGATCGCGGCGACGCTGATGGGCGTCTTCGCCGGCAGCTGGCTGGCCTACGCGCTGGTCATGCTCAGCGGCGCGCCCGAGGGCCTGCGGGTGCTCGGCGTGTTCAACCTGGCGTTCCTCTGCTTCGGCGCGCTGATGACCGCCATCACCCGGCCCAAGCGCGCGCTCTGGCTGGTCCTGGCGGTCTCCCTGCCCCGCTGGGCGGCCACCGGGCTGTCGGGCCTCACCGGCGCCGAGTGGCTCACCCGCACCTCCGGCGCCCTCGGGCTGCTGGTGGCGCTGGTCGCGGGGTACGCGGCCTTCGCCCTGCTGCTGGAGGACATGCGCAGCGAGGAGGTGCTGCCCATCGGCCGCAGCGGCCCGGCCCGGGCGGCCGTCGACGGCGACCTGTCCGTCCAGCTGCGCAACCTGGAACGGCAGGCGGGCGTGCGCCGCACGCTCTGAGCGCCGGTGGCGCCCCGCCGGTCGGAGGTGGAGCAGGCCGTACGCGCCCTGCTGCGCGGAGTCGCCGTCGGCTGCCCGAAGCCCGTGGAGATCGGCCACCGGAAGGACGGGGACCCGCGGATCCCCCTCCGGCACGTGTGAGGCCGGACCTCCCGGAACCACCGCCGCCGGCGGGGCACCAGGCACCGCCGGACCGGGCGCGACCGCCGGCGGCGGCGGTCAGGACCGGTTGCGGAGTTCCTTCTTGTCGACCTTTCCCAGGGCGGTGAGGGGAAGGGCGTCGGCGAGGTGGAGCCGCTTGGGTGCCCAGAGGGCGCCCCTGCGGGCGCGGACGTGGTCGGTCAGTTCGGCGGGGGTGGCGTGTCGTCCGGGGTGCAGCACGACGGTGGCGGTGACGGCTTCGCCCCAGTGCGGGTCGGGTGTGCCGTACACGGCGACGGCGGCGACGGCCGGGTGGGTGGCGAGGACGTCCTCGACCTCGCGCGGATAGACGTTGAAGCCGCCGGTGATGATGGTGTCCTTGATCCGGTCGATGATCGTGATCAGGCCGGTGCCGTCCCGGCGGGCGACGTCGCCGGTGTGCAGCCAGCCTCCTTCGAGTGCCGCCGCGGTCTGCTCGGGCTTGTTCCAGTAGCCGTCCATCACGAGCGGCCCGCGGGCGCACAGTTCGCCGGGCTCGCCGTCCGGCACGTCCCGGCCGTGCGGGTCGAGCAGGGCGATCTCCACGCCGGGCACCGGCCGGCCGCAACTGCCCAGGACGCCCGGGTCGTCGCGGTGTTCGGCCGGGTCCAGGACGGTGAGCGCGTTGGGTGCCTCGGCCTGGCCGTAGTGCTGGCTGAGCACGGGGCCGAGGAGGCGGTGCGCCTCGGCGAGCCGGGCGGGGTCGGCGGGCGCGGCGCCGTACAGGACCCAGGTCAGCCCCGACAGGTCGGCGGTGGCGAGCCGGGGGTGGTCGAGCAGGGCGTAGAGCATGGTGGGGACGACGAACGTGGCGCTCACCCCGTCGTGCTCGATCGCGTCGAGGACGCGGCCGGGGTCGAAGGACGAGTGCAGCTCGAAGCTCGCGCCGCGCAGCAGGCCCGGGGCGACGAGGAGGCCGGCGGCGTGCGACATGGGGGTGGTGATCAGGAAGTGGGTGTCCGGCGGCCAGGCCCAGGTGGCGCCGGCCCAGGCGTTGGCGAGCAGGGAGCGGTCACGCAGCATCACGCCCTTGGGCTCCCCGGTCGTCCCGCCAGTGTAGAAGAGGTACAGGGCGGGGCCGCGCGGGTCGCCGGGGCCGGGCGCCGTGTCGGCGGCGAGGCTGTCGAGTTCGGTGAGGGAGAGCGCCTGGACGCCCTCGGGGTGGGCGCGGGAGGCGAAGCGGGTGTCGTCCACGACCAGGCGGTCGGAGGCGCTGTCGCGCAGGACGGTCCGGTCGGTGTCGGCGGTGGCCAGCGGGTGCAGGGCGGTGTAGCGCAGTCCGGCCAGGCAGGCGGCGGCCATGACGGTGAACGCCCTCGGGTCCGGGCCGCACAGCAGGGCGATCCCGTCGCCGGGCGCCAGGCCCCGGCGCCCGAACGCGGCCGCGGTGCGTTCGATCCGTTCCGCGGTCTCGCCGTAGGTCCAGGTGTGCTTCGCCCCGTCGTCGTCGGTGAACCGGAAGGCGGTGCGTTCGGGCCGTCGGCGCAGCGCGGACAGGATCAGGTCGGCGTAACCGGGTCTCATCGCGTTCTCCCCAGGACGGTCACGGCGGCCACCGCCTCCTCGGTTCCGTAGAGGCCGCCGCCGTTCTCGGCGACGGCGATGCGCGCGCCGGGGACCTGGCGTCCGCCGGCCCGGCCGCGCAGTTGGGTGACCAGTTCGAAGACCTGCGCGAGTCCGGTGGCGGAGACCGGGTGGCCGCGCGATTCGAGTCCGCCGGACGGGTTCACCGGGAGGGAGCCGCCGAGTGCGCCCGCGCCGGAGGCCGACCAGGGGCCGCCGTCGCCGATCGGGCAGAAGCCCAGGTTCTCCACCTGCTGGATCTCGCCGAAGGCGGTGGCGTCGTGGACCTCCGCCACGTCGACGTCCTGCGGTCCGACGCCGGCCCGCTCGTAGGCGGCGAGCGCGGCCCGGCGGCCGATGTGCCGCCCGGCGTCGTCCGCCGCCCGGTCGGTTCCCGACAGCAGGACGCTGCCGAGGACCGCGACGGCCGATTCGTCGTGGGGCAGGCCGGCCCTGGTCACGACGACGGCGGCGGCGCCGTCGCTGACCGGTGAGCACATCGGCACCGTCAGCGGCCAGGCCACCCGACGCGCCGCCAGGACCTGCTCCGCGGTGAACGGCTTGCGGAAGTGGGCCCGGGGGTTGTGGACGGAGTGGGCGTGGTTCTTCGCCGAGACCGCGGCCAGCTGGGCCTCGGTGGTGCCGAAGCGCTGCATGTGGGCGCGGGCCAGGGAGGCGTAGATCTCCATGAACACGGACCGGTCGCCCTCGGGGACGGCCAGTTCGGGCGGCAGGGGCTCGGACAGGGCGGCAAGTGCGGCGAGGGTCTCCTCGCGGTGGGCGACGTCCATGGCGCCGTCGAACACCGCCAGCCCCTGGGCGGGGTCGGCGCACACCAGTTTGTCCACGCCGACCGCCAGGGCGACGTCCGACAGACCCGCCCGGACGTGCGCGATCGCCAGCCACAGGGCGGTGGCACCGCCGGCGCAGGCGTTCTCCACGTTCACCACGGGCACGCCGGCGAATCCGTGCGGGCGCAGGGCGACCTGGCCGGGGATCATGTGCTGGCCGTCGATCGCCTTCTGGCTGACCGTGGCGTGGAAGACGGCGCCGACGTCGGCGGGAGTGAGCCCGGCGTCGCGCAGCGCTTCGTGGGCGGCCTGTCCGGCGAGGTCGCCGGCGGTGCGGTCGAGGTGGCGGCCGAAGGGGGTGGCGCCGACGCCGAGGATCAGTGCTTCGCGGTTCATGCCACCACCCGGTTGCGCAGGACGCCGAGGCCGGAGACTTCGAGTTCCACGGTGTCGCCGGGTTCCAGGAAGCGGCCGTGCTCCAGCCCGCAGCCGGTGGGCACGGTGCCCGAGCCGAGGACCTCTCCGGCGTGCAGCCGGGTCGACCGGGAGGCGAAGGCGATCATGTCGGCGAAGGTGTGGTGCATGCCGGCGGTGGTGCCGCGGCTGACCTCCTCGCCGTTGACGCGGGCGGTCATGGTGAGCCGGTAGGGGTCGCCGACCTCGTCGGCGGTGGTGATCCAGGGGCCGAGGACGTTGGAGTCCGCGAAGTCCTTGCTCTTGCTCAGGCCCAGGCCGGTGGCGATCTCCTCCAGCTGGGTGTCGCGGGCGCTGAAGTCGTTGAAGATCGTGTAGCCGAAGACGTGCGAGGGGGCCTCCGCGGCCGTGATGTCCGTACCGCCGCGGCCGAGTACGCAGGCGAACTCCAGCTCGTAGTCCCGCACCGAGGAGTAGGCGGGCCAGGTGATGTCGCTGTCGTGGCCGGTCACCGAGAGCCGGTTGGTGAAGTAGTACAGCGGGCGTTCGAGCATGACGGCGGGCAGTTCGACCTGCTCGGCCGGGATGCCCTGGATCCGGGCCCGGGCGTTGCGGAAGTGGTCCATGAAGCCGCCGAAGTCCCGGATCTGCACGGGCCTGGGCAGCGGGGCGAGCCAGCGCACCTCGGAGGCGGCGACGACGGCCTCGGCCGGCTCCCGCGCGGCGAGCCGGTCGAGGATCCGCCGCACGGGATCGCCGCCGTCGATGATCAGCTGCATGGTGGCCAGCGCGGGCGCGTGCTCGCCGGTCGTCAGGTGGTGGGCGCGCTCAAGCAGCAGCAGGCGTTCGCCCTGGCCGAGGACGAGCGCGGTCCGTTCGGCGCGCTCGTGCTCCACGGTTGCGAGTTTCACGGTCGGTTCCCCTTCTCGGGAGGGACGGGAAGCGGGGTCGGGGTCAGACGAAGGCCACGACGCGGGCCGGTGCGGCGCTCGCGCGGGCGAGCTTGATCGGGAAGAACGCCACCCGGAACCCCGACGGGGGCAGCGCGGCGAGGTTGGTCAGCTGCTGGACGATGAAGACCTCCCGCTCGCGGCCGGCCCGGTGGCCGTCCCACAGCACGGAGTTGTCACCGCTCTCGCGGAACCTGCGGGCCATCACGGAGAAGCTCAGGTCCCAGCCGCCGGCATCGGTGCCGAGCACCTTGGCCCCGAGGTCGGCGAGGAACAGGGTCGACTCCCGGCTCATCCCCGGGTAGCGGAAGAACTCGGGGTCGGACAGCCCGTACCGCTCCTGGCCGGTGCGCAGCAGGACCGCTCCCCCGGCCGGGACCGGGGCGCCGTTGTCGGCGAGGGCGGCCTCCAGCGCCTCGACGGTGATCGGGGCGTCGAGCTCGCAGCGCCCCCGCAGGTCCAGCACGAGCGCCTCGCACCACAGCTCGTCCAGGGCGATGTCGGTGATGGTGCGGGCCGGGCGGCCCTCGCAGGTCGAGCCGTAGTGCAGCGGGGCGTCGACATGGGTGCCGAGGTGGGAGTTGAAGTCGGTCAGCAGTTCCGCGCCCCAGCCCTCGCCGTCCGGCAGGTCCTCGACGCCGCAGTGCATGGCGGCGGCGAACTGCTCCCGCCCCTCGCCGGCCGGGTGGGCGTAGGCCACGGAGGGCGCGACCACCGAGGCGAGGGGGCGCAGCTGTTCGGGGAGCAGTTCGCGGTCGGCGGGGTCCAGCGTCCGGGTCAGGTCGATCAGTTCCATGACGGATCCTCCTCGGTTATTGGACGGTCAGCATAGAACTGGACGGTTAACATAGGCAAGGTCCGGCCGCCTCGGAACCGCCGGGACGGCATGGCAGAATCGGCCCTCGTCAGGCGGCCGCAGACATCGGGAAGGACATCGCGTGGGCGCGACCCGCAAGCAGGAGATCTCCGCCGAGACCCGGCGCCGGCTGGTGGCCGCCGCCTGGGAGCTCGCCGCCGAGGGCGGGGCCGCCGCGGCGTCCGTCCAGGCCGTGGCGGAGCGCTCCGGCATCAGCCGGGGCTCCGTGGCCTGGCACTTCGGCTCCAAGGACGGACTGCTGAAGGCCGTGGTCGAGGAAGCGTTCCGGTGGGGTACCGGGTTCATGCGCGAACGTCTCGCCGCCGGTCCGCGGACCGGGGTCGGGGCGCTGATCGAGGCGAACTTCGCGCTGATGTCCCGCCCCGAGTCGCACATCTTCTCGACGCTCCTGATCGAGGCCGTGAGCCGCGAATCGCCCCTGCGCGCGACCTACGCCGAGGAGTACGCCAAGATCCGCGACCTGTACGCCGACCACCTGCGCGCGGCGGACACGCACGTCACCGACCCGGACGCCGTCGCGGCGGCCCTGCTCGGCGGCACCCTGGGCATCAACATCCAGCACCGCCTGGACCCGGGCCTGGACCGCCGGCGGGCCGTGACGGCGATGGCGGGCATCTACACCGACGCGCTCTCCGGCTCCGGGCCGGCCTCCTCCGCCGGCGCCTGAGCCGCAGCCGTCACCCGGCCTCGCGACCGCCGAGGCGGCCGCCGGGCCGCCGTGACCACCCGGCCACCGCTGGAAGCACGGAAGGGCCGGCGGGAACACCCGCCGGCCCTTCCGTCCCGTCCTGGCTAGCCCCGCCGACGGCGTCGAGCGGGCGCCCCCGCGGCCCAGAAGCCCACCGCGATGAGGGCGAAGGCGGCGAGCGGAATGCCCTGGGTGGCCAGGTAGGTCCACCGCTCCGCGTGCGTCCAGCCGGAGGGGGCGTAGCCCTCGCCGAACCAGTCCGCGCCCAGCCCGGGGGCGATCAGCTGGACCGTGGCGAAGGCGATCAGCAGGGTCAGCAGCACGGACACGGCGGTGGGGAAGGGCGTGCGGTACGGCCGCTCGACCTGCGGGAACCTGCGCCGCAGGACGGGCAGCGCGGGGAAGATGCCGAGGTAGCTGACCAGTGTCGTGGAGACGGCCAACGAGAGCACCGCGCCGAAGAGTTTGCCGGCGTCCCCGCCCGTGAGCTCGTGGGCGGGGATGAGTACGCCGGTGGCGACCAGCCCGCTGAGCAGGTTGACCCGGACGGGCGTGCCGAACCTCGTCGATATCACGCCGAGCGCCCGCGGCGCGGCTCCGTCGTATCCGGAGACGGCCAGGGCCCGGTCGGTGCCCATCAGCCAGGCCACGCCGGAGGAGAACAGGGTCAGCATGAACAGCACCGCGGTGAGACCGCCGAGGACCAGTCCGCCCCCGCTCAGGACGACCGTCCCGTCCCCCTCGATCCGGCCGCCGTAGACGGTGAACACCTGGCGGATGGCGTCGAGGAAGCCATGGAGGCCGGTGACGGCCTCGGTCGGCAGGACGAGCAGGATGCCCAGGATCGGCACCGTGTAGAGCAGGACGCTGAGCGCGCCGCCGCGGAGGATGGCGAAGGGGACGTCCCGCTGCGGGTCGTGCATCTCGTCGCCGGCGCTGTTGGGCAGCTCGAAGCCGACGAAGTTGAACATCAGCACCGGCACCAGGCCGATGAAGCCGGCCCAGCTGGGGGCGAAGTCCGAGGCGCCGAAGCCGTGCAGGCCGTGCTTGGCCGCGTACACCAGCACGGTGGCGGTGAACAGGGTGAGCAGCAGCAGGCGGGCCCAACCCCCCAGGATGGGAATCCACTTGCCGAGGTTGAAGGAGAGGATCGCGGTGAACACGCCGAGCCATATGAAGCACAGCGCGAAGGCGTAGAAGCCGGCCGTGCCCAGCGGCCTGCCGTCGCGGAAGAACGTGGTGAAGGCGGTCAGGGCGGAGACGGAGAGCGTGCCACCGATCCAGACCGGGGTGGTCACCCAGTACATGAAGTTGTTCAGCGCTCCGGCCAGGTGGCCGAAGGCGAGCCGCACCCAGAGGTAGGGGCCGCCCTCCTGCGGGAAGGCCGTGCCCAGCTCCGCGCAGAGCGCGGCGGAGGGGACGAAGAACACCACCGCCAGCAGCACCATCCAGCTGAAGGCCTCGGCGCCGTGCGCCGCGACGGTGCCGATGGTGTCCAGGCCGACGATGGTGCAGAGCAGGAAGAAGAGGATGTCGAAGCGGCCGAAGTGCTTCCGGAGCTTGCGCCGTTCGAGCTCGGAGTCGGGGGCGCGGCCGGCCGGATCGGCGACCGGTGCGGCGAGCGGGCCTGAGAGGGGGTCTGAGAGGTCGTCCACGCCGGAGAATGCTGCACACTTCGGCGGATCGCCACAACAGGGCGTGAGGATTTCCTTTCCATTCGCCGACGGACCGGAGATCCTTCGACGCCACCCCCCCGGAAGGCACCTTACCTACTGCGCGAGTGACGCCCCGTCAGCCCATCAACTCCCTTTTGTGTACAGGTTATTGACCTGCCCTCAACACTGTGGCGACACTGGACCGCCAAGCCCGGCAAGTCTTCGGTGACGCATCAGGGAGCCTCTCGCGTGAAGGTCAACCTGTACTACGCCCCCTTCCCTTCCCAGGTCTTCAGGGGGTGCGACGAACCCATCAACACCGAGCGGCCGCTGAATCCGAAGAGCGCCCTGCCGACGCTGGCCAGCGGGCTGAGGATGTTCTCGGACACCATGGGCTTCGACTGCGACATCGAGATCGTCGACATGCAGCTCGGGGGCCAGCGCATCCACTACAAGACCATCCCGTACGGCCCGCACCAGATGGACTGCTTCCGCTACGGCTCGCCCTTCGAGGACTACATCGAGAAGATCAGGGAAGCCGACATCCACGGGCTGACCTGCAACTTCACCAACAGCGCCCAGATCACCGCGGACCTCGCCCGGTTCATCAAGAGCGTCAACCCGAAGGCCTTCGTGGTGGCGGGCGGGGTCGACCCCACCGCCCGCCCGTACTACTACCTGGAGCGCGGCGTCGACCTGGTGGTCCAGGGCGAGGGCGAGTGGGTCTTCTCCAAGGTGGTGCAGGCCTACGCCAACGGCGGGGACTACAGCGCGATACCCAACACCGCCACCCGCGACCGGATCGCCCCCAAGGTCGACATGTCGCACCTCCTCGACATGAACAACCTCCCGCCGATGGCCCTGGACCTGGTCGGCGACCTGTCGCTCTACACCGACACCGCCGAGGGCCCGCCGCCGGAGGGCGTCGGCTCGAACTTCATCTGCTGGGAGACCTCCCGCGGCTGCGCGTGGCGCTGCTCCTTCTGCACCGCGCCCTCGCGCGGCAAGTACCGGTACATGTCGCCGGGCGCCGTGGAGCAGCACCTCAAGTACTTCCGGGAGCTGGGCATCCGGACCATCGTCTGGCAGGAGGACAACCCGCTCTCCCGCATCCAGCAGAACGGCACCGGGCGCTTCCTCTACGACAGCGGCCGCGAGGAACTGCTGGAGGTCTTCCGGATGATCCGCGATTACGGCTTCGCCTGGGAGTTCGCGAACGGCATCGAATTCGGCAAGTTCAGCCAGAACGGGCGGTTCGACCACGAGCTGGCCGAGGCGCTGCTGGGCAACGACAAGTCGGCGGACGGCTGGACCGGCTGCTACCGGGTGCAGATCCCGCTGGACAACATGAACATCGCCAAGAGCCGCTTCCCCAAGCTGCTCGGCTTCGACGAGCAGGTCGACATCCTGGCCACCATGCTCACCGACTACGGGATCGGCCACCAGACCTACGACCTGTTCATCGGCTACCCGGAGCAGGACGCGGCCGCGGTGGACCTGTTCAACGAGTACTGCCTGCGCATCAAGGACGAGCTGGGCACCCTGGGCGGCAGCGCCTACCAGCCGTACTTCAACGTCTTCAACCTCTCGCTCCTGCCGGGCGCGCGCGACTACACCACGCTGCGCAAGCTCCTGGCCTTCGACGTGGACGAGAACCCCGAGGTGATCGGGATCTTCCTGTCCGCGATCAACACCCCGCACTTCAGCTACTGGGACGTCTACCGGAAGCGGCTGGAGATGACGAACTCCCTCAACGACCGCGAGATGCACCGGCTCTACGACGGCATCTACGCCGGGTCGAACGCGGCGGGGGTGTGACGACGATGCGCGTCAACCTCTACTACGCCCCCTACCCGGGCCAGCGGTTCGCCGGCGAGCCGGACACCATCAGCCCGATCCGGGTGTTCAACCCGAAGAGCGCCCTGGCGACCCTCGCGGCCGGCGCCCGCGGCTACCTCGCCGAGTGGGGCGTCGACGCCGAGTTCCGGATCATCGACACCCAGGTGGACGACGACGAGCCGGTGCTCTACAAGTCCTTCGCCTACGGCCCGCGCACCATCGAGTGCCTGCGCTACGGAGGGGCGTTCGAACGCTACGACGCCTCGCTGCGGGAGGCCGACGTCATCGGCATCTCCAACAACTTCACGAACTCGGCCGGCGCCGTCACCGACTTCGCCAAGTACGCGAAGGCCGTCAACCCGAGGGCGCTGGTCGTCGCCGGGGGGATGGACGCGACCGCCCGGTCCGAGTGGTACCTGGACAACGGCTTCGACGTGGTGGTCCAGCTGGAGGGCGAGTACATCTTCGCCAAGGTGGTCGAGGCCACCGCCAAGGGCGTCCCGCTCAAGGAGTCGGTGTTCTGCCGCGAGCACGGCGGCGGGCAGATCGTCTTCGGCGGGCCCAACCTCAACATGAACGACCTGCACCCGATGGCCCTGGACCTGGTGGAGGGCCTGGAGCGGTACAACGACACCGGGGAGGGCACCCCTCCGTCCACCGTCGCCGCGCCCTTCACCTGCTTCGAGTCCTCCCGCGGCTGCTACCGCACCTGCTCGTTCTGCGCCACGCCGATGCGCGGCAAGTACCGCTACATGTCCCCCGAATCGGTGGAGAAGCACTTCGCGTACTTCCGCTCCATGGGCATCCGGAACATCCTGTTCCAGGAGGACAACATCCTCTCCCGGCTGCAGCGCAGCGGCCGCGGCACCATGCTGCACAAGACCGGCCGCGAGGAGGTCTTCGAGATCTTCCGGCTGGCCCGCGAGTACGGCTTCTCCTGGGAGTTCGCCAACGGCCTGGAGTTCGGCAAGTTCCTCGACCTCGGCAAGCCGGACCTGGAGCTCATGGAGCACATGTTCTGGAGCGACCGCTCCGGCGAGACCTGGCGCGGCTGCTACCGGGTGCAGATCCCGCTGGAGTTCCTCGGCGAGGACCCGACCAGCCGATTCAACAAACTCCGCGGCTTCGAGGAGGAGTTGGAGATCCTCGACGCCATGCTCGACTACGGCGTGACCTACCAGACCTTCAACGTGCTGATCGGCCACGACGGCGACGACCGGACCGCCATCGACCACTACCTCAGGCGCAGCCTGCAGCTGAAGGAGGCGCTGCTGAGCCGGGGAACGCGGGTCGTGCCGTACTTCAACGTCTTCAACCGCACGCTGCTGCCGGGCACCGCCGACTTCCGCAACAAGAGCGAACGGCTGGAGTTCGACGTCGATCGCGACCCGGAGGTGATCAGCGTCTATCTGTCGCCGATGGGCAGCGGGAAGCTGTCGTACTATGAGCTCCTCGATGAACGCCTGCGCATGATGCGGGAGTTGAACGGTGATCTGATCGACCAGTACGACGGTATTCACCGCACGGCGGTCATCGCGGCCGGCACGGAGGCGTGAGGAGTGGCGTGAGGGCACCACCACGGAGGTATGGATTCGGTGCCCTGTGGCTGGGCCAGAGCCTGTCCCTGGCGGGCACGCAGGTGGGCGCCCTGGCCCTGCCGCTGGTCGCGGTGGTCTCGCTCGACGCCGACTCCGGCCAGCTGGGTGTCATCGGGGCGCTCCGCTACCTGCCGTTCCTGCTGTTCGCGCTGCCGCTGGGCCCCTCGGTCGACCGGGGGGACCGCCGGCGGATGATGCTGGTGGCGGACGTCGCCCGGGCCGCGCTCGTCCTCACCGTGCCGGTGCTGTACGCGCTCGGCGAGCTCCGGTTGTGGTGGCTGTACGTCGTGCCGTTCCTGACCGGCGCCTTCCAGGTGGTCTTCGAAACGGCCTGCCAGGCCTTCGTCCCGCAACTGGTCGGCCGAAAACGGCTGACCAGGGCCAACCGGAACCTGCAGGCCAGCCAGTCCGCCGCGGACCTCGGCGGGCCCGGCCTGGGCGGCCTGATCTGCGGGGCGGTCGGCGCACCCGTCGCCCTGCTGTTCGACGCGTTCTCCTTCGCGTTCTCCGCCGCGACCCTGGCGCTGATCAAGTCCCCGGGCCGGCCGGAGGCCCGAAGTCCGGCCGCCGGGCCGCGCGAGGCCGTCCGGTCCTGGTGGGCCGAGGTCCGGGCCGGCCTGGCCTTCGTCCTCGGCCAGGCGGAGCTGCGCGCGCTGGTGGTGGAGACGGCCATCTTCAACGCCTGCGAGCAGGGCATGATGGTGATCTACCTGGTCTACGCCGTGCGGGAGTTGGGCTTCTCCCCGGTACTCCTCGGACTGTCGCTGGCGGCGGCCGGGATCGGCGCGATGATCGGCACCTTCTTCTCCGAGGGGGCGTCGGCCCGGATCGGCCTCGGGCCGACGGTGGTGGTGGGCTCCGTCCTGGGCTGCGCCTCGTACCTGCTCGTCCCGGCGGCCACCGGCGACCGGGCGGCCGTGTTCGGCACCGTCTGCGCCGGATTCGCGATCTCCGGGATCTCGATCGGCCTCTCGAACGTGCTCCAGGTGTCGCTGCGCCAGGCCCTCACCCCCGACTCGCTCAGCGGCCGGACGACCGCCTCGTTCCGTTTCGTGGCCTACGGCACGGTGCCCATCGGCACCCTGCTGGGCGGAGTGCTGGGCGAGGCGATCGGCCTGCGGTCCGCCCTGTGGGTGATGTCGACCGCACTGCTGCTCGGCCCGCTGGCGATCATCTGCTCGCCGCTGCCCCGGCGCCGGGAACTGCCCGCCACCGAGCCCGAGGAACGATCCAAATCCCTGTTCGACAGCCGATCATGACGGCAGGTCAGGTCTCCTCCGGGCGGTAGGATCACCCCGATCGCTCACCCGGGGAAGGACGCACGGTGGACAGGTTCGACTACCACGACGGAGTACTGCACTGCGAGGAGGTGAATCTGGAGGACGTGGCCGCCGAGTACGGCACGCCGACGTACGTGTACTCGCGGGACACCTTCCGCACCCACCTCGCCGATCTGACGGCCGCGTTCGCGGAGCTGGATCCGCTGGTCTGCTACGCCGTCAAGACCTGCGGCAACCTGCACCTGCTGCACGAACTGGGCCAGGCGGGAGCCGGCGCGGACGTGGTGAGCGGCGGCGAGCTCCACCGGGCGCTCACCGCGGGCATCCCGGCCGAGCGGATCGTCTTCGCGGGCGTCGGCAAGTCCGAGGACGAGCTGCGCGAGGCGGTCACCGCCGGCATCGGCTGCGTCAACGTCGAGTCCGAGTCCGAGCTGGAGCTGCTCGACCGGGTCGCGGCCGGCGCGGGGCGCACGGTGCGCGCCGCGATCCGCGTCAACCCGGACGTCGAGGGGCACGGCACCCCGCAGAAGACCACCACGGGCACCCGGGGCAGCAAGTTCGGCGTGGACCTGGAGCGCGTGCCCGGGCTGTTCGCCCGGGCCATAGCGCTGTCCCACGTGCGGCTGGTCGGCCTGCACATGCACCTCGGCTCCCCGATCTACTCGCCCGAGCCCTACGTGCGGGCGCTGACCAGGCTGCTGGACCTGCTCGCCAAGCTGAACGCCGACGGCCACGAGATCGAGCTGATCAACATCGGCGGCGGGTTCGCCGCCGACTACGAGACCGGCCTGGCCCCCGGCTGGGACGCCTACGCGGCCGCGATCGTCCCCCTGCTCAAGCCGTTCGTCGCCAACGGCGGCCGGGTGGTGACGGAGCCCGGACGCTCCATCGCCGCCAACGCCGGAGTGCTGCTCACCCGGGTGCGCTACCTCAAGGACGCGGGCGGACACCGGGTCGCCGTGGTCGACGCCGGGATGACCAACATGATCCGGGCGGCCTTCTACGACTCCTTCCACTTCATGTGGCCCGTCCGCCCGGCAGGGGCACTGGTGCCGCCGAGCCGCTCCGAGCACCCGCGGCTCGCCGGCCTCCACCGGTACGACGTCGCCGGCCCGATCTGCGAGTCCTCCGACTACCTCGCCCGCGACCGCGCCCTGCCGAGCCTGGCCGAGGGCGACCTGATCTGCCTCTTCGCGGCCGGTGCGTACGGCATGGCGATGGCCAGCCAGTACAACTCCTCGCTGCGTCCGGCCGAGGTCCTGGTGGAGGGCGCGGACAGCCGGCTGATCCGCCGCCGCGACACCTACGCCGACCTGGTCGAGGCGGAACTCGCCCTGCCCGGAACGCGGTTCTGAGCCCACCGGTGGGCGCGCCGGCGCGGTGCGCCCACCCGGACGGCGGCTCGTCGCCGGAACGCGCGCGCCCGTCACCGAAGAGCCGCGACAGCCCGTCCGCGGCCTCACCGCCGGTCGGCCGCCGGCTCCGGCCCGGAGACCGGGCTGCGCCACTGCCCCCTTCAATTGCCGTCAGATATCTTCAAACTCTCGATGTTCCAATGGAATTGACACTACGGAGAAGGGCGGTGGTCCCGATGCGTCTTCGTCGCTTCGGCCGGACCGGTTGGCAGGTCGGCGAGGTCGGCTACGGCATGTGGGGCATCGGCGGCGGCCCCGGCGGATGGACCGGCGGGGACGAGGGCGAGGGGCGCGACGCGCTGCGCCTCGCCGTGTCCCAGGGCTGCGACTTCTTCGACACCGCCTGGATCTACGGCCGCGGTGTCAGCGAGCAGTTGCTGGGCGGGCTGCACAAGGAGCACCCGGGGCAGCGGCTCCGCCTCGCCACCAAGATCCCCCCGCTGGACCGCCGGTGGCCGCCCCGCCACGACGCGCGCTTCGACGAGGTCTTCCCGGACGCGCACGTCGACGAGTACGTGGACCTCAGCCTGGCGAACCTCGGGGTCGACCGGATCGACCTCCTGCAGTACCACGTCTGGGAGGACGCCTGGGCCAAGGACGAGCAGTGGCTCGCCCAGGCGGCCCGGCTCAAGCGGGAGGGCCGGGTCGACGCCCTCGGCATCAGCGTCAACCGCTGGGAGCCGGCCAACGTGCTCGCCGCCCTGGAGAGCGGGCTGGTCGACGTGGTCCAGGTGATCTACAACATCTTCGACCAGGCGCCGGAGGACGAGCTCTTCCCGGCCTGCGAGCTGCACGACGTCGCGGTGATCGCCCGGGTGCCGTTCGACGAGGGCACCCTCACCGGCACCCTGACCCTCGACTCCCGCTGGCCGGAAGGGGACTGGCGCAACGGCTACTTCGTGCCGGAGAACCTGGCGGCCAGCGTCGAGCGGGCCGAGCGGCTGCGCGCGGTCGTCCCCGAGGGGATGACGATGCCGGAGCTGGCGCTGCGCTTCGTCCTGCAGCACCCGGCGGTCTCCACGGTCATCCCGGGGATGCGCCGGCCCTCGCACGTCCGGGCCAACCTGGCCGTCAGCGACGGCGTGCCGCTGCCCGGGGAGCTCATGGCCGAGCTGCGCCGCCACCGCTGGGACCGGGTCCCCACGGGGTGGTCGCGGTGACCCGGCCGGTGGTCGCCGTCGTCGACCCGTTCTCCACGGGCTCCCAGCTGGCCTCCGAGCTCGCCCGGCGGGGCTGGGACACCGTCGCCGTGATCAGCGGGAGCAGCGTGCCCGCCGACTTCCGCACGGGGTTCCGGCCGGAGCGGTACCGGGCCGTGGTGGACGCGGCCGACGGCGACCCGCTCGCGCGGCTCGGGCCGTACCGGCCCGCCCACGTCATCGCCGGCTGCGAGTGGGGGGTGACCACCGCCGACCGCCTCGCCGAGCAGCTGGGACTGCCGGGCAACGGCACCCGGCTGAGCCCCTGCCGCCGGGACAAGTTCGCGATGGCCGAGCGACTGCGCGAGACCGGACTGGACGCGGCCGCGAGCCTCGCCACCGACCGGCTGGAGGAGGTGCTCGCCTGGGCCGACGCGGGCGGCCACTGGCCGCTGGTGATCAAGCCGCCGGCCAGCGCGGGCTCGGACTCCGTCGCGATCTGCGCCGACCCGGCCCAGGCCGCGGCCGCGTTCGAGCGCGTCCACGGCCGGACGGACCGGATCGGCGGCCTCAACGAACGGGTGCTGGCACAGGAACTGCTGGTCGGCGACCAGTACTTCGTCAACACGGTGAGCCTGGACGGCCGCCACTACGTCCACGAGATCTGGCGGGAGCGGCGCACCACCGTCGACGGCGCGGTCGTCTACGACTACCAGGAGCTGCTGCCCACCGAGGGCGCCGAGCAGCGGGTCCTGGCGGCCTACGTGGTGCGGGTGCTGGACGCGCTCGGCATCGCCCACGGCCCGGCGCACGCGGAGGTGATGCTCACCCCGCGCGGCCCGGTACTGATCGAGGTCGGCGCCCGGCTGGAGGGCTCGGTGACCTCGCGCGGCCCCGAGGCGGCCACCGGGCGCAGCCAGGTGTCGCTGACCGTGGACGCCCTGACCGCGCCGGACGACTTCGCCCGGCTGCCCGGGACGGACTACCGGCTGCGACAGCACCTGCGGGTGGTCTGCCTGATCGCGTCCAGGGACGGCCGGGTCGCGGGCGAGCCGCTCGCGGAGCTCCGCGGCCTGCCCACCTACCTGTGCGGGTCGGTGGACCGGCTGGAGCCGGGCGCACCGGTCCGCCGGACGGTGGACCTCTTCACCTCGCCCGGCCACCTCTACCTCGTCGGGGCCGGCCGCGACGGGATCGAGCGCGACTACCGGCTGGTCCGCGAACTGGAACGCACCGGGCTCTACCGGGGCGGGCCCCGACTCGGCGAAACCGTCGGAGCGGCCCGGTGAACGCGGCCGCGGCCCCCGGGGCACCCGGGATCCGCCTGGTGCGGAGCATCGCCGAGGTCGGCCGCGAGGCCTGGGACCGGATCTCGGCCGACCGCAGCGTCTACCTGGGACACCCCTGGCTGGACTGGGCCGAGCAATCGGACGAGTACCGGAGCGGCTACCTGCTGGCGGAGGATCCGGAGGGCCGGCTCCTGGGCGCGCTGCCCTACTACCTCTGGCACGGCGGGACGGGCGTGTCCATGAACCAGGCCTACCATCCGCTGGACCTCCTGGCCGTCCCGCGGCTGGGAGCGGCGGCCGAGGCCGAACGCCCGCTGTGGCTGCCGCTGCTGCTGCTCGGCTCCCGGGCGGGCTACCACGGCGGCGTGCTGACCGACCCGGCGCTACCCGGTCCGCACCGGGCCCTGGTGATCGCCCGGCTGCTGGAGGCCGCACGGGAACTGGCCGACCGCTCGGGCGCCGGGGCGACGGCCCTCCTCTACGCACCCGAGCCGCACGCCGCCGAGTGCCTGGCGGCGCTGGAGCGGCACTGCCCGGACGCGACACCGCCCGAGCACGCGCCGCTCTCCGCCGAGGCGGTGATCCCCGTCGACGAGTCGGCGCGCAACCACTCCGGCCGGCGCCGGCGGGAGTTCCAGCGCGAGGCACGGGCCTTCGCCGCCTCCGGCGGCACGGTCGGCCGGGTGCGGCTCTCCGACTGCTGGCGCGAGGCCGGCCCGCTGCTGGGCCGGCTGCAGCGCAAGTACGGCGAGGACGACAGCGACGAGGCGATGACCTCCTACCTGGAGCAGCAGACGGCCTTCCTCGACCCGTGGAGCGAGGTCCTGGTGGAACGGCGCGACGGCCGCCTCACCGGCTTCGCGCTCTGCTACGCCTGGGGCGACACCCTGCACGTCCGGGCCGCCGGGTTCGACGAGGACGCCGGGCCGTACGCCTACTTCAACCTCGGCGTCTACGAGCCCCTGCGCCTGGCCGCCGAACGCGGCCTCGCCTGGGTCGACCTGGGCACCGGCGCCTACCAGGGCAAACTCCTCCGCGGCGCCCACCTCCGCCCCACCCACGCCCTGGTCTGGCCCCCCACCGCCACCTCCCCCCAAATCCGCGCCACCCTACGCCTCCCCGGCACCGACTACCAGCAGGCCACCACCGCCGCCCACCACCCCTGACCCCACCGCCGCCGATCTGCCCAGGCGGTATCATCATTGCGCTGCGCACCTTCCCGGAGGGTACGAGGCTCAGGTCCCATGCGTCCTCAACAGGCTGCGATTGAAGAGTGGTTGTGCCCGTCGGATGGTCACCATCTGACGTGAGCGTGGCTGCCCGGTAGGGTGCCCCCTGCCATTCCGATCTCACTACCTAGGGATGGCCGCATGACCTCGGTCGAGTGCAAGCCCGCGCATCGTGGAAGGATCCGCGAGATCCTGACCGACATCGCTGTCGGAGTCGTCTCCAACGTTCTGGTGATGGCACTGACCTCGGTGGCGCACCTGCTCTTCTGACGCAGGTAGGTGGCGGGCCCGGCGAGCCCGCCACTTCCCCACACCGTCCCTCAGAACAGCCGAAGGTCGTCCTTGGGTTTCTTCCGCCCCCTCTTCGGACGGGCGTGGTGCCACGGCAAGCTCTCCCGGGTTGGCCGCAATCCGTGGATCTGGGTCTCCCCGACAAGGCCCTTGAGGTAGGCCCGGGTCTCCTCGTCCGTGGAGTAGAGCACCGTCGCCCGGCTGGCCCGGGTCATCAGCACGTGGTAGGCGTGCCGAATCAGACGGGCGAACTCCTCGTCGCTGACGCTTCCCGCCTTGACCTTCGGATCGAAGGACCCGGGAACACCCACCCGCTTCACACCCTCCGCCGACTTCCCCGTCTCCTTGCCCCGGCGAAACACCCACCGGCCGTCCCGGCGCACCATGTCATCACCCATGATCACTCCACACCAGTCCCATTCAAGGCCCTGTGCGGTGTACACACATCCGATCTGGCCGATGCCGTTCTCGTGCACCGACCACCGGATGCCGGGCGGGGCTCCGTCCGCGCAGAAGCTGTCGCTCTTCGCGTTCCACGGCCGGTGCCAGCCCCCGATCCTGACGTCGGGCTCCAGCCGCTTCTCCGTGCCCAGAGGCTCGGTCCAAGGCCAGCAGTAGCCGGCCACCATCCGTGCGGATGCGCCGGCGCGCGCCTCACTGAGGATGATCTCCTCGAGCGCTTCCGGCGTGTCCACCACCTCGACATGCATCAACCCGTCCGGCGTCCACTGCTCAGGCACGTCACCCGACACACCGAGCAGAGCGCGTACCCAGCGGATGTAGGCGTCACTGCCGCCGCACCGGAACTGTTCGCGGAGCCCGTATTGCACCAGTCGGGCTCCACGCCGCTCGGCCGCCTCCCGGATCAGACCGACCGTACCGACCTCCTTGGGACGAACGACTTGGCCTTCATCGAGAAAGAAGACCGTCAGACGGGCCGCATCGAGGAGTTCGTCCACCTGCGGCCGGGTTCCCTGTTTCTCCGGCGGCCAGTACTGGTTTCTGGACTGGTCACGGAGTCGGTGCGCCTCGTCGCAGATCAGCATGTCGAGCAGCGGTTCGGGAGTCGTGACGTAATCGAAGAAGTAGGTGAAGGTCTCCTTGAACTCCCGGTCCCCGACACCGACGTGCTCCTGCATCGCCGCGTTGAAGGCCCTGCTCCCGCTGGCGTAGTTGACGGTCCGGCCCGCGGCCTCAAGCTCCGCCTTGATCTGCAGGCCGATGGCGCTCTTGCCGGTGCCGGCGCCGCCGGTCACCAGAAAGACCAAGCGCCGCTCGTCCGGCACCAGCGCGGACTGCCGGGGGGACGGCAGTACCTTGGCAGCGGCTTCCAGGATCTGAACGGCCGCCTCCTTCTGCCGCCCACGCAGGGAGAAGACCGTATCCGTGCCCCGGGACCACATCATCGCGTCGAGCAGGGGCGTATTCCGCACGCCGATGCCCTTCAGCAGCAGTTCGGCCTCGGATTCGCCGCCGTCGGCAGCGAAATGGTTCTGCAGATCGGTCAGCAACTGTTGACGCCGATCCCCGGTGTACACGCGGGCGTAGGCACCCATCGGCGCGTCCACGTCGATCAGCGGACGAACCGAGTCCTCGGTGGCGTTGTGCAGGTAGGCGAAACCGCCGCACTCGATGTCGACCGGGCCGAAGGGGCCCGTCTTGCCGGTGAAGGCCTGGTAGTACTCACGCAGTTGCAGCGCAGGGTGCTTCTTGGGTCTCGCCAGGCCCTCCACGTAGATCAGGTCCGCGACGGCCCTCTCGACCCTGGTCACCGTCGACCAGCGCTTCAGCTCCACCAACTGGACGGACGGCCGGTTCTCGCGCGGGTGGCGGCCCACCAGGACAACGTCCACGAGCCTGGGGCTGCCCCCCTTGATGTCCTCGTCAGCGGTCGCGGCACATTCGACGACCATCTGCACGTTACCCCGGTCAGCGGCGACCAGATCCTTCGCCAGGCAGATCAGGCTCTCCGCCCACGCGGAACGTTCCGTCTCCGAAGCCGCGTGCTCTCGGAACTTCCGCCACCGTTCGGCAAGGTGCGGCACCATCCGGCGGCGCGAGTCAAGAGTGAGCAGGTCATGCGCCGACAGCTTCAGCAGGAGCATAGGCACGAAGGGACCCCCTGGACCGGACCACGAGCGATTCGTGCGGGTTGGGGGCATGTCCTCAGGGGAAGCCTGTCGGGCCGCGATCAGTACCGCAGATCCTAGATGCAGAAGCGGCCGTCGGTACACAATGCTCATCGACGGCACACCCGTCAAGAGATCGTCCTCGTCCCGGCGAAGTTCCAGCCGTGCAAGACCTCCCGAGCAAGCGGCAGGCTTGCCGTCCAGGCGTGCGGGAGGGGATCCGGTCGCTGGTCGAACAAGACATCGGGATCCGTCACCCGCCGCTGGAAGCCCAAGTGCGCGGACACCGGCTCAGGCACTCCGTTATAGGTTTGGCCAGTCATCAGCGCGGCCCGCCGGGCTTCCTCCGGGACATGCCCCCACCCGCACGAGTCACTTCGTGCTGCCTGGGAGCATGTCTTGCTGTTCCGCGACTCCGCGTCCGCGGTCGCCGCCGAGAGGCTGGCCGGATCACTGTTCGTGCGTCTCATCGACCAGTTCGTCCACAAGCACGGCCACAAGCCCAGCCCGTCCGAGGTGCGCTCCTGGGAGATGAGCATCCCCGAGCTGACCAACGCCCTCTTGGACGCCGGGCTGGGCATGGTGGAGGTGCTCCTTGAGTACTCGCTGCCGCTGAACAGCAAGCGCGCCGACGTCGTTCTCGCCGGCGTCCACCCGGGCACGGGCGAGCCGTCCTACGTGGTGGTCGAGCTCAAGCAGTGGAGCAGCGCGCTTCCGGAGGACGGCGAGCCTCTGCTCTGCCGGGTCGACACCTACACCCGGCCGGTGCTGAACCCGATCGAGCAGGTCCGCGGCTACTGCGACTACCTGATCTCCTTCAACGGCGCGCTCGCCACGCATCCCGAGCGGCTGTCCGGCGTGGCCTTCCTCCACAACGCGACGGAGTTCGGCGTTCAGGGTCTCTACGAGGTGCCGCAGGACGAGCGCGGCCGGCTGTTCACCGCGGAGCGCCGAGGTGAGTTCGTGGAGTACCTGCGCTCGAAGCTGAAGCCGGTATCCGGAGCGGAGGCGGCGGACCAGTTGCTCGCGGGCAAGGTGGCACCGTCCAAGCAGCTGATGGCGGTCGCCGCCGACGAGGTCCGCGAGCGCGAGCAGTTCGTCCTGCTGGACGAGCAGCGGGTCGCCTACGAACTGGTGCTGCGCGCGGTCCGCCAGGCGCAGCGGTCCGATCACAAGGAGGTCGTCGTCATCACGGGCGGCCCGGGTACCGGGAAGAGCGTTATCGCGCTGTCTCTCCTCGGGGATCTGTACCGGCGTGGTGTCACGGCTCTGCACGCGACCGGGTCCAGCTCGTTCACCACCACCATGCGCCGGGTCGCCGGCGCACGGAAGCGTGAGGTCCAGGACCTGTTCAAGTACTTCAACAGCTTCATGACCGCCGAACGCAACGGTCTGGACGTGCTGATCTGCGACGAGGCCCACCGGGTCCGGGAGACGTCGGCCAACCGCTACACGCGGGCCGCCCAGCGCACCGGGAAGGCCCAGATCGAGGAGCTGATCGACGCCGCCCGGGTGCCCGTGTTCCTGCTGGACGAGCACCAGGTCGTCCGGCCGGGCGAGATGGGCACCGTGGCCCAGATCCGGGCCGCCGCCGCCGTGAAGGGCCTGGGGTGCCAGGTGGTCGAGCTGGACAGCCAGTTCCGCTGCGGCGGCAGCGACGCCTACCTGAACTGGGTGGTGCGGCTGCTGGGCCTGGAAGCCGGTGGCCCGGTCGGCTGGGAGCCCGACGGCAAGGTCGCCCTGGAGGTGGTCGACAGCCCTCAGGAGTTGGAGGCGTTCCTCGAGGCCCGGCGCGCGGAGGGGTACGGGGCCCGAATGTCGGCCGGGTACTGCTGGAAGTGGACGACGAAGGTGGCTCCGGGCGACCCACTCCCCCTCGACGTGCACATCGGTGACTGGGCCCGACCGTGGAACGTCTACGGCGACCGCTCGATCGCCGGAGCCCCGCCGGCCGCGCTGTGGGCCACCGACCCGGCCGGCTTCGGCCAGGTCGGCTGCGTGTACACCGCGCAGGGCTTCGAGTACGACTGGAGCGGCGTCATCCTCGGGCCGGACCTCGTCTGGCGCACCGACCGCTGGATTACCGACCGGACGGCCTCGAAGGACCCCGTGTTCCGCAAGTCCACCACCGACGCCGACATCGACCGCCTGATCCGCAACACCTACAAGGTTCTGCTGACGCGGGGAATGATCGGCACCGTCGTGTACTCGACGGACCCGGAGACGCGCGCCAAGCTGCGGGAGCTGGTCGCCGGGCAGCAGGCCGGACAGACCGAGATGGAGCAGAGCCACCCACGGCCGATGACCACTCGCTGATTCCGAGCGGAACACACGGCGCCGTCCACTCTGCACGGTCCGGAACGGGCCACCCGAAATGGAGTCGGACGGCGCGCGGTCGCTGACAAATCAGCGACTTGACGGCCTCTGTCAGCCCGTAGACGCCGCCGGGGTCAGTGGTTCCCGGGCCTCGCCTCGGAACACCTGTTCGGCGTGCCACTGCCGATGCCTGCCCGCGACCGGAGGAACTCCCGCCTGCGGGCCGATGACCGGCCGTCCGGACAGGGCGAGCACATGCTGCCTGCTGGCCTCGCTGCGCCCGACGAAGCGCTGCGAGACGAGTATGCGGCGGCCCTCCCCCAGGCCCAGGACGCCCTTGTCGAAGAGCTTGTGGTGCAGCGAGCACAGGCACAGGCCGTTGTCGACCTCATCCGGCCCGTCGTACGACCACCAGCGCACGTGCGCCGCCTCCAGGCCGACCGTGCTCGCACCCAGCATCCCGTCGTAGCCGCAGAAGGCGCACTGGAACTCATACGCGGTCAGGACGAGTTCGCGCATCCTCCGGTCCCGCTGCCGGCGTGCCGCCCGCTCGCTCCCGCCCGGACCGCCGGTCACGCCGTCGGCCTCGACCGGGTCCAGGTCGAGGCCGACGGCTTCACACAGATCGGCGTGCAGTGATGGCGGGAAGTGAAAGTCCAGGAGCACCCGCGCCAGCCGGCCCATGAGCGCTGGCTCTCTCCGCAGAGCTGCCCGCAGCTCGGGCGCGAGCCTGCCGGTCGCACCGCTGGAACGCAGGACCCGCACGCCACTTCCCGGGCTCCCGAGCCCCTGATCGGTCCTGACCTCCCAGACTCCGTCACTGACCAGATGATGGAACGGGTACGCCGGGGTGGTCGGATGGGACGGCCCGTACTCCTCAAGCAGCCGCTTCAGCTCCTGCTCGACAGCGCTGTACCGCAGTTCGCCATCGGCATCACGCTGGAAGCTGCCCAGCGCGTACAGCAGCAGCAACGGTTTGTGCGGCGCCCGAACGTCATTGTTCGTCCACCGTCTCAGCTTCGCCACCCGCTCCAACCAGTCCATGGCCGCCCAGCGTATTCCGGGACACGGACACCACCTGAGCCTCAACCCCCAGCAAGACATCGTCCTCGCATCGCCTTCGGCCCCAGAGCGGTCCGGACTCCTCCCGACGATGCCTAAACCAATCCCCAGCCTCACCATGGCAGCACCACCTGCTCCGTGCACCCTGGGATCCCCCGATGCGCCCTTGATCCACCGTGCGGATCGGCGCACTGTCGGACCCTGAGGTTGGTCATAGGACGATCGATCGGGGTACTGCATGTCGGACGCACTCTCCGCCAGCCCCTGGGCACGCACGATCTTCGGCTCCCTCGCCGCCGAGGTCGCGGCCATCGTGCCCACATGCCTTGTCCGCGCCCACGAACGCGCCCACGGCGGCCACGAAGGCGTCCACACGCAGACGCTCGAAGCGTATGGACACGGGCTCTACGCCGCACAGTACGAGGAGTTGTCGGCCGGCCTCTCACAGCTTCCCGGCGTTGAGCTGGTGCGCCTCCAGGCGCGCACCGTCGCTGTGGTCGCCGGCCACGTCGTCTACCCGTACAGGTACGCGAAGAAGGACGTGCCCGTGACTGCTGCCAGACTCCGCAGCGTGTCCGGGCTTCGGGCCGATCTCATCCGCAGGCATGGTCCTGACCCACGTCAGGTGGAGCTGGACCTCGGCATCGAACTGCCGGACGAGGACGAACCCCATGCAGATCTCGCGCGCCTCTCCCCGGACACCAAGCTTGTCCTCGTCGCCTACGCTTGCTCGCTGGCCGAGGGCGTGGTCCGCCTGGAATGGGGGTCTGCGGAGCTTCGCCGCGAAGATCGATCACTGATCTGGCACCACCATGAGCCCCTGCTCATCCGCTGGCAGCGCTGACGCGAGAGGTCTGGCGAACGAGCGCTCATGCTTCAGACTCACCCGCAGTCGATCTCTTGGAAGAAGCGTTCGATCGTACACCTCACCACGGTCTCTGCCCGGACCTCCATCCTCGCGGTCACGGCTCCTGGTACCTCGCAATGCCGAGGCAAGCTGCTGGCCGCCGGCGAGAAGCGCCTCCGGCGCGAGGAACTGAAGACAGCCCTGCTCCTCCGGTCCGACGGCCTCGAACTGTGGCACCCACACGTGGAACAGGCCTTCACCCACGACGGCCCTCAGGTCGTCTCGAACGTCGTCGAAGACCTGCCGCACCGCGGCCCACGCCATCTACGTCCCGGAGGCCCAGCAACTCCTCATCGAGGTCGACCTCCCGAACCACGAGATCGTCCCCCAGCCGCTCAAGCAGGCCGAAGTGCACGACGCCTACGCCCGCCTGGTGGCCCGCCTGGCCCTGCGGGCCCTGGACGAGGCGTTCTCCGTCACGCCGGCCGCCTTCGTGGAGAGCGTCACCCTCAACGGACGCGTCAACGCCACTGCCCGCGCCACCGGCCAGGCGATCCGGGCCTGCGTCGTCAGCCTCGTCGCCCTACGCAAGGACTTCGCCGAACTGGTCCTGGACGGACCGAGACTCGAACCCCAACAGTGCCTTCACCGCCTCGGCGCCACCGTCTCCAAACACCCCCACGACCTGGAGCCGGTCACACCCGTCGTCGAGGCGGACCTCTCCCGCTACCGCATCATCACCGAAACCGCCGTGGTGGCCATCCTCAACAGCCGGCCCGACCCGCTCCGGATGAACCCCTACGACTTCGAACGCCTGGTCCGCGAACTCTTCGAAGCCATGGGCTACGAGACCTGGCGCACCCAGGGCTCCCGCGACGACGGCGTGGACGCCGTCGCGACACTGACCGACCCGACCAGATCCACCATCTTCGCCATCCAGGCCAAACGCTCCAGGAACGTGGTCCCGGTGAACACCGTCCGCGCCATGTCGGGCGTCATGCACGACAAGGACGCCGGCTATGGCATCGTCGTCACCACCTCGTGGTTCGGCAAGGACAGCTACGACTTCGCCCATCGCAACGGCCGGCTGCGGCTCATCGACGGCCGCAACCTCAAAGCCCTGCTCGCCGAACACCTGAACATCGACGCCCTGATCGGGCTGCCCAAGGTCCCTCCGGGCTGGCAGGTCGGCGACCTCGTGTAGGTGCGAACGCGCGCCCGCCACACCAAGCTGCGGCGGGCCCCCTGCCGATGGCTGCGGTCCCCAGTTGGTCCCCAGCAAGATCACGGAGCGGCGTCGAAGCCGCCGACCACCTGTCGGACCATCAGCAAAAAGGCCGCCGATCTGGGATTTCTCCCGATCAACGGCCTTCCGACATCGCTGTCGGGACGACAGGATTTGAACCTGCGACCCCTTGACCCCCAGTCAAGTGCGCTACCAAGCTGCGCCACGTCCCGTGGTCTCGTGGCCCGGGCGGAGCCTGGGGGGCTCTGCTTCGGGTTTCTCGACCTTGTCGGCCGGTTGTCCCGGCGACGAGGAAAACAATACAGCACGTCGGGGGGTGCTCGCTGCAGGGTTGGGGGGTGGGTGGTCAGGGGGTGGGGTGGCGGGCGTCGTAGCGGAGGAAGGCGGGGCGGCGGGCGGCGAGGAGGAGGATGGCGGCGACGCAGGCGAGGCCGCCGCTGACGACGGAGACGGTCGGGTTGGTGAGGGAGGCGACGGCGCCGGACTCGAAGTCGCCGAGGCGGGGGCCGCCGGCGACGATCACGATGAAGACGCCCTGGAGGCGGCCGCGCATCTCGTCCGGGGCGGCGACCTGCATCATCGTGTTGCGGAAGATCATGCTGATGGTGTCGGCGCAGCCGGCGGCGGCGAGCAGGAGGAGGCCGAGCCAGAGGTTGCGGACCAGGCCGAAGGCGGCGATGGCGAGGCCCCAGGTGATGACGGCGGCCAGGACGGCGGCGCCCTGGCGGTTGATACGGCCGACCCAGCCGGAGAAGAGGGCGCCGGCCAGAGCGCCGACGGCGGGGGCTGCGGCGAGCAGGCCGACGGTGCGGGCGTCGCCGCCGTAGAAGGTGACGGCGAGGGCCGGGAAGAGGGCGCGCGGCATGCCGAAGATCATCGCGGCCAGGTCGGCGAGGAAGCTGGTGCGCAGGTTGGGCTGGTCGCGCAGGAAGCGCAGGCCGTCGAGGACGGAGGCCCGGCCCTTGCGCTCGCCGAGCGGGAGCATGGCGGGCAGGCGCCACATCGCGTAGAGGGTGGCGCCGAACGCGATGGTGTCGACGACGTAGGCGGCCTGGACGCCGTAGGCGCCGATGAGGACGCCGCCGAGCATGGGGCCGACGGTGAGGCCGAGGTTCATGCTGACGGTGTTCAGGGCGTTGGCGGCGGGGAGTTGGTGGGCGGGGACCAGGCGCGGGATCATCGCCGAGCGGGCGGGTGAGGCGAGCGCGAAGAAGGCGGCCTGGAGGGCGACGGCCGCGTAGAGGAGCGCGACGAGGCCGAGTCCGGCGAGGGCCTGGGCGGCCAGCACGGCGGAGACGGCGGCGAGGCCGGCCGCGCCTATCAGGCCGAGGCGGCGGCGGTCGGCGGTGTCGGCGATGGCGCCGCCGTAGAGGCCGAAGGCGACCAGCGGGACGAGTGAGAAGAGGCCGACCAGACCGGTGGCGAAGGTGGAGCCGGTCAGGTCGTAGACCTGGACGGAGACGGCGACGGCCGTCATCTGCTGGCCGATCGAGGAGACGGACTGCCCGAACCAGACACGGCGGTAGTCGGCGTGGTCGCGCAGCGGGCTCAGGTCGGCGAAGGCACCGCGGGCGAGCCGCCGGTACCGCGCGGACGGAGCAGCGGGCGAGGGGGCGACGGAGGAGGCGGGGACGGAGGCGGAGGAAAAGGGGGAAGAGGAGGGGGAGTCGGAATTGGCAGGATGATTGGTTGACACAGTGGACCATCGTGGCCCCGCCCGCCCGGGCCGCCGACACCGGGGTGGGTACGCGCCCTGGTGTCAGCGCGGCCCCGGGGGCGGTGGCCAGGGGGCGGGGACGAGGCGCAGTCGGCCGGGCCCTGCGGTACGGGCCCGGCCCACCGGCGCTACCGGGTGAGGACCTGCTTCTCGCCCGCCTCCACCGCGAAGTCCAGCCGGTTGCCGGGCGGCGGGAACGGGCAGATGAAGTGGTCCGCGAAGGCGCAGGGCGGCAGGAAGGCACGGTTCAGGTCCAGCACCGTGCGGCCGTCCTCGTCCGGCGCGGGCAGGGT
Organism: Kitasatospora putterlickiae; assembly: GCF_039527695.1. Classification (NCBI taxonomy): domain Bacteria; kingdom Bacillati; phylum Actinomycetota; class Actinomycetes; order Kitasatosporales; family Streptomycetaceae; genus Kitasatospora; species Kitasatospora putterlickiae. The sequence continues at coordinate 16,444 of NZ_BAAAKJ010000323.1, read as the reverse complement.
GACGAACCGGAACCGGTAGGTGTCCCGGCCGCTGGTGGCGTCGGCGATCACGCCGCTCAGGCCGTTGGCCGAGCGGCTGACCGTCAGGGTGCGGTGCTCGCCGGCCACGGTGAACGCGATCCGCCCGGTGACGGTCAGCGGGCGCTCCCTGCCGTCGGCGTTCGGGACGACCACCGCCTGCGCCTGTCCGTCGTCGAACGGGGTGAAGACCGCGGGGACGGCCCACTCCGGCGAGTAGGGGTAGGCGGAGATCCCGGCGAACGACTCCCGCCGGGGCGCCGCCGGGTCGAAGACCCGCAGCGCCAGCTCGCCCTCACGCTCGATCGGCACCAGCAGCAGCTCACCCAGCGTCGCGGTGTCCGCCGCCGGGTCGGTGTCCGGACGCAGCAGCACCTCGCCGTCGACGGGGGCGGCCTCGCCGGCGACCAGGAGGCCGTCGGCCGTCGCCGCCCGGGCCCGGACGCCCTCGGCGTCGGTCCACCAGGCCCCGGGCAGCCCGGGAATCTCCGCCGGCTCGGGCCCCAGCCAGTACGTGCCGGTGAGCGCCAGCTGACCGTGCGGCGCGCTGACCGTCGCAGTCCGCCGATCGCTCCAGTGCTTCCATTCCTCCGCGGCCGTCGCCGTCATCGGCTCGCCCTCCCACTATGGTCCTGAGCCCGCCGGGCGGGCCGTCCGTACTCCGTTACCCCATCGAACACCGGACACCCGGGCGGGGCATTCCCGGCACCGGATACCGTCGCGCGGCCGTCACACCGCTCAATGCGCCGGCCATACCGCTCAACACACTGGTCACACCGGCCATACGGCCCCACGCGCCGACACACCGCACCCGGCCGGTCAGCCCTTGATCCGGCGGAACAGGCCCTCCTGCACCACCGACACCACCAGTTGCCCGCTCCGGTCGTAGATCTCCCCGCGTGCGAGGCCCCGGGCGCCGTGGGCTATCGGCGACTCCTGCTGGTAGAGCAGCCAGTCGTCGGCCCGGAACGGCCGGTGGAACCACATCGCGTGATCGAGCGAGGCCATGTCGAAGTGCCGGGTGCCCCAGAGCGGCTCGACGGGGGCCCGGACGGCGTCCAGCAGGGTCATGTCGCTCGCGTAGGTGAGCGCGCAGACGTGGATCAGCGGGTCGTCGGGCAGCTCGCCGTTGGTCCGCAGCCAGACGCCGCTGCGCGCCTCGACGCCCTCAAGCTCCTCGGTGCTCCACCGCAGCCGGTCGACGTAGCGGATGTCGAACGGCTGGCGCCGGCTGATGAACGGGGGCAGCTCGCCGAGCCGGGAGCCGACCTCGTCCAGCGCGCTGGGCAGCTTCTCGGGGGCCGGCACCTTGGGCATCGGGAACTGGTGCTCGATGCTGTCCGGCTCCGGCGCGTGGAAGTCGGCGGTCAGCGCGAAGATCGACCGGCCGCCCTGGATCGCCAGCACCCGGCGGGTGGTGAACGAGCGGCCGTCCCGCAGCCGGTCCACCTGGTAGACGATCGGCACGCCCGGCACACCCGGGCGCAGGAAGTAGGCGTGCAGCGAGTGGACCGGCCGGTCGCCGTCCACGGTGCGCCCCGCCGCGACCAGTGCCTGGCCGGCGACCTGTCCGCCGAACGTGCGCTGGAGCGCCTCCTCGGGGCTGCGCCCGCGGAAGATGTTCAGCTCGATCTGCTCAAGGTCCAGCAGCGCGACGAGATCGTCGACCGGGGTACCCATGGAACACGTCCTCTCCGGACCGCCGCCCGGCCGGAGGTCTTCCGCCCGGCTGCCGCGACCCGTTTCTCTCGAATTCTCCAGCTCAATCGAATTCCTCAGCGAGCCGGGGCATTCCCCGCACCAGGGGCCACGGACACCGATTCACTCGAACGAGGTCGAACGGGGTCGAACAGGGTGGAACGGGATAGCCGCCGACCGGCGTCGAACAGGGGCACCGGCGAGCACCGTGCGAGGCAGGGCCGCTCAGAGCCCCGACTGCCGCACGGTGATGTTCAGCCGCCCGGTCAGCCCCAACGCCGGGTCCGCCGTCCCGGGCAGGGTCCGCGTCACCCCGTGGTAGGCGAACCTGGCCGGCCCGCCGAACACCAGCAGGTCGCCACTGCGCAGCTCCAGATCGGTCCACGGCCTGGTCCTCGTCTCGGTGTTGCCGAGCCGGAAGACGCACGAGTCGCCGAGCGACAGCGAGACCACGGGGGCGTCCGTCCGCTCGTCGCGGTCCTGGTGCAGGCCCATCCTGGCGCCATGCGGGTAGTGGTTGACGATCGCGATGTCCGGCGCGTACCCGGCCGCGCCCGCGACCCCGCCGACGTCCGCGCCGTACGCCTCGGCCACCGCGCGCCGGGCGAGCACGTCGAGCTCGGGCGGGAACGGCTTGACCGGCGTGCCGTCCTCGGCGGTGCGGGAGTAGCCGTACGGGTACCAGTGCCACCCCAGGCCGACCATCCGCACGGACATCAGCCCGCCGGTGGGCATCCGCACGGTGTGCATCCCGGCCGGCGGCCGGGCCCACGCGCGGCAGGCGGCGACCAGCCGCAGCTGCGCCGCCGCGTCCAGCCAGCCCGGGAGCAGCACGGCGCCGGGTGCCGGCTCGGACCGCCCGCGCCCGACGGCGGCGTCGAAGGGGCCGCCGAACAACTCGCCCTGGGTCACTCCCCCATCCTCGCGCACCGCTCCGACAACGGCCCGTGCCGCAGCGGCCCCGACCCACCGGCCCGCCGCAAACGGACGGCCACAC
>NZ_BAAAKJ010000323.1:13262-13723 GCF_039527695.1 Kitasatospora putterlickiae | reverse complement strand
CGAACCGGACGATCACACCCGGCGACCAGACCGGGCGACCGAACCGGGCGATCAGAGTCGGACCGGACGCGGACCGGACTCGAAGAGGAGTCGGACCGGGGTCGGGCCGGAGTCAGACCGGAGCGGATCAGACGGCGAGGGTCTGGCCCGGGAAGATCAGGTTCGGGTTGGCGCCGATGACCTTGGCGTTCTTGTTGTACAGGTCGTGCCAGTCGACGCCCTGGGCGGCGGCGATGGTGCTCAGCGTGTCACCGGCCTTGACGGTGTAGGCGCCCTTGGCCGACTTCGCGGCCTTGTCGGCGTTCGGCGCAGCGGCCTTCGGCGCGGCGGCCGGCTTCGACGCGGCAGCGGCCTTGGGGGCCTCGGCGGCCTTGGGGGCGGCGGCGGGCTTCGGCGCGGCGGCCGGCTTCGGGGCCTCGGTGGCCTTCGGCGCGGCCGGCTTCGGGGCGGCGGCGGCCGAG
>NZ_BAAAKJ010000323.1:11167-13235 GCF_039527695.1 Kitasatospora putterlickiae | reverse complement strand
CGTCGAGGTGTCGACCGCCGCCGGGGCGCCGCCCTTGGTCAGGCCGGCCTTCTTGGAGCAGACCGGCCAGGCGCCCGGGCCCTGCGAGGCGAGGACCTTCTCCGCGACGGCGATCTGCTGCGCCTTGGTGGCCAGGTTCGCCTGCGGGGCGTACGCGGTGCCACCGAAGGCGGCCCAGGTGCTGGAGGTGAACTGCAGGCCGCCGTAGAAACCGTTGCCGGTGTTGATGGCCCAGTTGCCGCCGCTCTCGCACTGGGCGACGGCGTCCCAGGTGGAGACGGACGCGGCGGAGGCCGAGGTGGCCGTGACGAGGCCGGCCACCGGCAGGGCCGCGACAGCGGCGCCCGCCACGACAGCCATCCGGACGCGGTTGCGCTTGGTGGCGGCGGCGGTGGTGGTGGCAGCGGCGGACTCGTTACGGAAGGTCATGAGGTTCCTCTCGACAGCCCCGGGCGGGCATGCGGAACCAAGCCCTGGAAGAGGACTGGAATCGCTCGCCGCGTCCGTCGGGCGGCCGGGGACGTATCGGACGTCCCACGCCGCCCCTGGCCACCCGCCACGCACCGGCGACCTGTTCGAGCGGTCGCATCGGCGGGCACGGCCGGCGCCGGACGAACCGGCGGGCTGTGCGTCGGGGGTGAACCCGGGTGGTGCTCGTTGCACCGCCAAAGAAGCTACGAGTCGGCCGCCGGGGATCCAAACACTTACGGGTCTCCCCAGCTCAGCAAGGGATTACCGCCGGTAACAACCTGCCATTCATGTCCCAAATGTCCTTTTTAAGCGACATTTCCTAGATCAAACATCCGCAGGCCGTGGCTCACCTCACACTTCGATTCCGGCACTCCCGCCACCGAGATCGACACATTGCGATGCCACCGACACCCTCCGCGATCGATTCCGGGGCAATTCCCGTCACCCCGACCCCCCACCCGTGACCCCTGCCACAAGGGCCCGTTGGGCAGGACGGCCGGGCCGCCCCCGCCTCGGCTCGAACAGAGCCGGCCCGCCGCCCACCCGTTCCGACCCCCGACACCGCACCGACACCGCACCGAGGAGACACCCAGTGCCGCGCATGCTCGACGTCAGCGACGAGGTCCGTTCCGAGATCGGCGACGACGAGGCCGACCGCCTGCTCGGCGGCGCCCACGCGCCCGACAGCTACGAGTGCACCTCCTGCCGCACGCCCGGCGACGCGTTCCAGGAGCCCACCAGCACCGTCCTGTTCGTCGGCGAGGAGACGGCGGTCCTGGCCTTCGCGCACGCCCGCTGCATCCCCTCCCAGGTGGTCCCGGTCTCCGAGGAGCAGCTGGCCGGCGCCGTCCGCAGCATCAGCCAGTCCCAGGGCGACCCGGCCGCCGAGGCCGTCCCCGCCCAGCCCCAACCGCCGGTCCCCGCGCCCGCCCCGGCGCCGGACGCGGTCTCCGCCCCGTCCGGCGGACGGCCCGGCACGCCCGGCCAGGCCGCGATCCTCGGCATCACCTGCGGGCTGGTCCTGCACGGCGACACCGGCCACGCCTCCCTGGTCGTCGAGCCGACCGGACCGGTCGGCCGCCCGGGCACCATCACGGGCGAGGACGAGTTCCTCGACCTGCTCCAGGACGCGGGCTTCCAGCCGGTCACCGACCTCGACAAGACCCCGGACCAGCTGCCCGGCTGGTCGGTGCTGGTCGCGATGGGCAAGCTGCACGCGGTCCTCCAGCCCTCGGCGGCCGGCGGCAGCACCGGCTGGTGGCAGGCCCACCAGCCCCTCCAGGTCACCGACGCCTGGCGGTTCGCCGCCAACCAGCTCGGCGAGGTCACCATGTACGCCGTCCCGGCCGGGACGGTCGGCCGGCAGCCGCGCGAGGACCTGCTGCGGCAGGCGCTGGAGCGGGCGGTGGCGATGGGCCAGGTGGTCGCGGCCTCCCTCCCGCTCGCCGGCACCTGAGCCGCACCCCGGGCCTGACCGCGGGCCTCACCCACGCCCCTCACCCCGGGCCACGCCCGACCGGCCGACAACCCGGCCGACAACCCGGCCGACAACCTGGCCGGCACCCCGGCCACACCCCGGCCGCGGGGCCCGCCGAGC
>NZ_BAAAKJ010000323.1:10332-11139 GCF_039527695.1 Kitasatospora putterlickiae | reverse complement strand
ACCTGGCCGGCACCCCGGCCACACCCCGGCCGCGCCCGCCCCCACCCGCATCCCGCGGCGCGCTCGCTCGTTGGGCCCTGCGTGTACAGCTACGACGTCCCCGCCTCCCCCCGGCGGTCCACTCCCGCCTCCCGCTCGATCCCGGGCATGCGCCCGTCGTACGACGCGGAGCACCCGCACTCGGCGACGCCGATCTACGACGAGCTGTACTCCGAGTACCGCCGGCTCTTCCGCGCACTGCCGGGCGACCGCTCCGGCGAGGAGGACCTGACGTTCACCGGCTTCGCCGTCCGGGACGCCGCCCCGGCCCGCCCCGACCCGCGTCCGTACCCGCCGCAGCACCAGGCCTTCCAGACGTACGCGGGCCAGGCGATCGGCATCCCCCAGTTCATGTCCACCCAGCCGAACGGCCCCGAGCACACCGGCCCGCCAGCCGACCGCCCCTTCGGACACACCGGCCACAGCGGCCACACCGGACACGCCCCCCACCAGGCCCACCCGCACGACCAGGGCCACACCGGCCGCCCGGCGGGCCCGTACACCACCGGCTTCCACCCCACCCCCGCCCCCGGCCGACCGACCACCCAGGCCGCCACCCACGCCGCCGCCGCCCAGGAGGGCACCGGTCAGGGATGGGTCGCGGCCGGCTACCTCGGCGCCGCCCCGCAGCCGACCGCCCCGCAGCCGGTCGCCGCGCACCTCCCCGCCCCGGCGCCGGTGACCGTCCCGGTGCCCGCCCCCGCCCCGCCCGGCGGCACCACCAGCGGCGGCCGCCACCGCAGCCTGCTCTCCCTCCCCCCGGGCGTC
>NZ_BAAAKJ010000323.1:926-10301 GCF_039527695.1 Kitasatospora putterlickiae | reverse complement strand
CGGCGGAAGGGCCCCGCCGCCCGGTCCCTGAGCAAGACCGGCCGACGGGGCCCTTCCGCGCCCCCACCCGCTACCGACTACCGACTACTACTTCCGCTTCCGCTTCTCGCGCACCCGCACCGAGATCGAGATCGGCGTACCGACGAAGCCGAACTCCTCACGCAGCCGGCGCTCGATGAACCGGCGGTAGCCCGCCTCCAGGAAGCCGGACGCGAACAGCACGAAGCGCGGCGGACGGGTGCCCGCCTGGGTGCCGAACAGGACGCGCGGCTGCTTGCCGCCCCGGATCGGGTGCGGGTGGGCGGCCACCAGCTCACCGAGGAAGGCGTTCAGCCGGGCCGTGGTGATGCGGGTCTCCCAGCCCTCCAGCGCGGTCTCGATCGCCGGAACGAGCTTCTCCATGTGCCGGCCGGTCTTCGCCGAGACATTGACCCGGGGGGCCCACTGCACCTGGACGAGGTCGCGCTCGATCTCGCGCTCCAGGTAGTAGCGGCGCTCCTCGTCGATCTGGTCCCACTTGTTGTAGGCGATGACGACGGCGCGCCCGGCCTCGACGGCCATCGAGATGATCCGGGTGTCCTGCTCGGCCAGGGTCTCGCTGGCGTCCACCAGGACGACCGCGACCTCGGCCTTGTCCAGCGCGGCGGTGGTGCGCAGCGAGGCGTAGAAGTCGGCGCCGGCGGTCAGGTGGACCCGGCGGCGGATGCCGGCGGTGTCGACGAACTTCCAGGTCTTGCCGCCGAGCTCGATCATCTCGTCGACCGGGTCACGGGTGGTGCCGGCCAGCTCGTTGACGACCACCCGCTCCTCGCCGGCGACCTTGTTGAGCAGGCTGGACTTGCCGACGTTCGGCCGGCCGATCAGCGCGATGCGGCGCGGGCCGCCGGGGGCGGCGTCGCCGAAGGTCTGCGGCGGGGCCTCGGGCAGCGCGGCCATCACGGCGTCGAGCAGGTCGCCGGAACCCCGGCCGTGCAGGGCGGAGACGGGGTACGGCTCGCCGAGGCCGAGCGACCAGAGGTAGGCGGCCTCGGCCTCGGTGGACGGGCCGTCGACCTTGTTGGCGCAGAGCACGGTCGGCTTGCCGGCCCGGCGGATGATCTTGATCAGGGCCTCGTCGGTGTCGGTGGCACCCACGGTGGCGTCGACGACGAACAGCACCGCGTCGGCCTGCTCGATGCCGAGCTCGGCCTGGGCGGCGACCATGGCGTCGATGCCGAGGACGTCGATCTCCCAGCCGCCGGTGTCGACGACCTTGAAGCGGCGGCCGTTCCAGGTGGCCTCGTAGGTGACGCGGTCGCGGGTGACGCCGGGCTTGTCCTCGACGACGGCCTCGCGACGGCCGATGATGCGGTTGACCAGGGTCGACTTGCCGACGTTCGGGCGGCCGACGACGGCCAGCACCGGCAGCGGGGCATGGCCGCCGTCGCCGAGGCCATCGAGGTCGTCGAGGTCGAAGCCCTCCTCGGCGGCGAGCGCCATGAACTCGGCGTAGTCGGCGGCGTCCAGCTCGCCGTGCCCGGCGGTGGAGTGCTCTGCGGTCATGTTCGTACTGTCCGTTTCCCGGCCCGGCCCTTCCCAGGGACGTGCCGTGCGTACCTGCCCCTCCGGGGCAGCGCGAATGGTTTCGGGTGCCACCACGGCACCCCGGTTCATCGGATGATCGACCGGTCCACCGGTCGACCACCGGGGCCCGTCCAGTCGACGGGCCCGTCCTCAGACGGCCGAGAGCGCCGACCCGGCCCGCTCCGCCACCAGCGCGGTGATCCGGTCGATCACCTGCTCCAGGGTGAGCGCGCTGGTGTCCACCAGGACCGCGTCCGCGGCCTGGGTGAGCGGCGCGGTCGCCCGCGAGGAGTCCGCCGCGTCCCGGCGCGCCAGGTCGGCGGCCATCGCGGTGATGGTCGCCTCGTCGACGCCCTTGGCCCGCAGCTCGGCGGCCCGGCGCTCGGCGCGGGCCGTCTCGGAGGCGGTCAGGAAGACCTTGACGGTGGCGTCCGGGAAGACCACGCTCCCCATGTCCCGGCCCTCGGCGACGATGCCGCGCTCGGCGACCCCGGCGCAGCCGCGCTGCAGCTCGACCAGCCGGGCGCGCACCGCCGGCACCGCGGCGACGGCGCTGACGTGCGCGGTCACCTCGGGGCCGCGGATCGGGCCGGAGACGTCCCGGCCGTCGACGGTGATGGTCGGGCCGTCCGCGTCCGTGCCGGACACGATCACCGGCTTGCCGCACGCGACGGCCACCGCCTCCGGGTCGTTCACGTCGACCTCGTTGGCCAGCATCCACCAGGTCATCGCCCGGTACATGGCACCGGTGTCCAGGAAGCTCAGGCCCAGCCGGGCGGCGACCGCCCGGGAGACGGTCGACTTGCCGGAGCCGGAGGGTCCGTCGATGGCGACGACGACCGGGGCGTGCGCTCGGTCGGCAGTTTCCACGGCGCGAACCTCTCTCTGAGTCTCTGAGCATGGCTACCCGAAGCACGGGGAAGCCGGGGATGGTCTCCCACAAGGTTAATGGACCGCCGCCCGACCCGAACCCGCCGGTAGCCGGCCCTCCACGTCAGTCCCGCACGCTCCATCCGCTCGCCCGCAGCGTCGCCGTCAGCGGCCGCACCGCGCCCGGCGCCACCGACAGCTGGACGAAGCCCACCTGCTGCCCGGTGGAGTGCTCGATGTCGACGTCCTCGATGTTCACGCCCGCCGCGCCGACCTCGCCGAACAGCCGGCCCAGCTCGCCGGGCTGGTCGCCGAGGACGACGGCGACCGTCTCGTACCGGGTGGGCGGGGCGCCGTGCTTGCCGGGGATCCGGGCCTGGCCGGTGTTGCCGCGCCGCATGACCGCCTCGATGCCCGCCGCGCCGCCCCGCCGCTCGGCGTCCTCCTCGGCCTGCAGCGCGCGCAGCGCGGTGACCGTCTCGCCGAGGTCGACGGCGACCTCCGCCAGCACGTCGGCGACCGCGCCGGCGTTGGCGGAGAGGATGTCCACCCACATCGCGGGGTTGGAGGCGGCGATCCGGGTCACGTCCCGCACGCCCTGGCCGGAGAGCCTTATGGCGGTCTCGTCGGCCTTCTCCAGCCGGGCGGCGACCAGCGAGGAGAGCAGCTGAGGGGCGTGCGAGACCAGGGCCACCGCGCGGTCGTGCGCCTCGGCGTCCATGACGATCGGCACCGACCCGCAGAGCGCGACCAGTTCGAGGACGGCGTTCAGCGTCTCGGTGTCGGTGTCGGCGGTCGGGGTCAGCACCCACGGCCGGCCCTCGAAGATGTCCGCGCGGGCGGCCAGCGGGCCGGAGCGCTCCCGCCCGGCCATCGGGTGGCCGCCGATGTAGTGGACGGTGTCGCAGCCGAGCGCGGCGATCTCGCTGCGCGGGCCGGCCTTCACGCTGGCGACGTCGGTGTAGCAGCGCGCCAGCCCGCGCCGCTGGCAGTCGGCGAGCACCTTGCCGACCAGCGCCGGCGGCACGGCGATGATCGCGAGGTCCACCGGCCCTTCGGCGGGCTCGGTGGTCCCGGCGCCCAGCGAGGCGGCGGTGCGGGCGGCGTCCGGGTCGGCGTCCTCCAGGTGGACGGTCAGACCCCGTCCGGTGAGGGCGAGCGCGGCGGAGGTGCCGATGAGTCCGGTACCGACGACGGCGGCTGTGCGCATGGCGGGGTGGCTCTCCTCACGGAATACGCGGAACAACGGAACAACGGAACAACAACGGAACTACGCGGAACACGGGCACCCACACGGCACACGGCCGACCGGGCCGAACGCGTCGCGTCGAACACGTCGGACGCGTCGAACACGGCACACGGTCGCCTGCGTGGCACAGGTCGGCACCCATCCTCCCCCATCACCACCGCCGCCCGTGCCGCAACCGCGTCACCGCCCCCGGCCGTCCCCCCTCACGCGGCCGCGCCACCGGGGCGCCCGCCGCGCCGCCCGCCCGCCGCGCACGCGGAAAACCGGCGACGCGGGCGCCGCCGCACGGCAGGATGGGCCGCCGACGGTACGCGACGAAGGGGTTGGCCGGGTGAACGATCAACACAGCAGCGACCAGCATCGACCGCACGACGACGGCACGGAGAGCACCGGGAGCGCCGGGAGTACCGGGAGCACCGGGCACCGGCCGGTCCCCGCCGTCCCCTCGGTGCTGGACTCCGTGGTCGTCCACGCGGCCGGCGCGGTCTGCCGCCGCCGGGCCCGGGCGGTCCTGCCCCCGGACGGACGGCTCCGGCTGACCGGCCTGCCCGACACGCTCGACGCCCACTCGCTGCGCGCCCGGGTGCTCGCCGGCCCGGCCGGCACCGCCGTCACCGAGGCCCGCCTGGAGGCGGTCGCCGAACTCCGCGAGCCCTCCGAACTGCCCGGGCTCCGCCGCCGGCTGGACGCGGCCGAGGAGCACGCCGAGGCCCTGCGGGAGCGGCACCGGCTGGTCCAGGACGCCATCGCCCAGACCTCCGGGCTGCGCGCCGTACCGCCGCCCCGCCACCGCGACGAGCCGCTGCGCCGCACGCCCGCCGACGCCTGGCTGGAGCTGGCCGAGTTCGTCGACGAGCGCCTCACCGCCCTCCACGAGCGCGCCGGACGGCTCGCCCACGAGATCGAACTCGCCGACCACGAGACGCGGGTGCTCGGCGACCAGGTCGCCCGGCTCTCCCCCGAGGAGCGGCACGAGACCGTCCAGACCACGACGACGGCCCTGCTGACCCTCACCGGCCCCTCGCAGGACACCCCAACCGAGCTGGACATCGAACTGGAGTACACCGTCCAGGCGGCCCGCTGGGTGCCCTCCTACCGGCTCTCCTACCGTCAGGGCGCCGACACCGGCCGGCTCCTGCTGCGCGCCTCGGTCGCCCAGCAGACCGGCGAGGACTGGACCGGCGTCCGCCTCGCCCTCTCCACCGCCGACCTCGACCGCCGCACCGACCTGCCCAAACTGCGCTCGCTGCGGATCGGCCGCAGCCAGCCCGCCCCACCGCCCTCCGGCTGGCGCGAGCCTCCGCCCGGTCTGGCCGACCTGTTCACCGGCTACGACGCGGCCGGCCCCCGCCCGGCGCCGTTCAACCCCGGCCGGGTACCCGGCGGGTCCGCCCGCCCCGTCCCCGCCGCCGAACCCCGGCTCGCCGCCCCGGTCAGCCCGACCGTCACCGCGGTCCCGCTCCCGCCGCCGCTCGCCGCCCCCGCACCGCAGGTCCCCGGATCCGCCCGCGTCCGCGCCGGCGGCCTGCGTTCGGCTGACGAGGCGCCCGCCTTCGCCGGCTACGGCGGGCCCCCGCCCGCCCCCGGCGCCTCGTTCTCGGCCGAGGAGAGCCTCGCCAGGTTCGAGGCCCCCGCCCCGTTCACTCCCCCGCCCGGCCCGCCGGTCCCGGACGAGCGGCTGCTCGACTACCCCGCGCTGAAACTGGTCGGCCCGGACTCCGCCGCCGACCGGCGCGGCACCCTGCGCCCCCAGGCCCGCCCGCGCACCGCCACCCACCCCGCCACCGGCCTGCAGCGCCTCCCGCTGCCGCACCACGCCGTGCCACCGCGCGTCTCGGCCGGCTCCTTCGACCACCGCTTCGACACCGTCGCGCCCGCCGACCTCCCGTCCGACGCCACCTGGCACACCGTCACGATCGGCGCGATCCCGGTCAGCGTGAGCCCCGAGTACGTCACCGTGCCGGCCGTCGAGGAGCGGGTCTACGCCACGCTGGTGATCACCAACGCGACCGCGCGGGCCGTGCTCGCCGGCCCGGTCGAGGTGACCGTCGACGACGAGTTCCTGCTCACCGCCGCCCTGCCCACCCTCGCCCCCGGCGGTGTGCGCCGACTGGGCATCGGTGTCGCCGAGTCGGTCGAGGTGACGCGCCGTACCGAGCTGCGCGAGTCCACCGCGGGCATGCTGAACAGCAGCACCGTGCTCGACCACCGGGTGCGCGTCGAACTGGCCAACCGGCTCGGCCGCCCGGTCACCGTCGAGGTCCGCGAACGGGTGCCGGTCAGCTCCGACGCCGACATCCGGATCGAGGAACGCCCCGGCTGGCACGCGCCGGACGAACCGTCCACCGAGTGCCCGCCCAGCACCCGGCTCCGGCGGGTCGAACTGCCACCGGGCGGCCGGGCCGAACTGGACGGCGGCTACCAGATCAGAATCCCGGCCGGAAAGGCCATCGTCGGCGGAAACCGGAGGAACTGAACGATGAGCACCGCCCCCCTCCCCGACACCACCCCGCTCCCCGGCGCCGCGCGTCCCGCGACACCGCTGCCGGTCACCGCCGTCACCTGCCTGGAGGACCGCGCCCAGGTCGAGCGCACCGCCACCGCGGAGCTGTCCGCCGGCGTCCAGCGGCTGCGGCTGGGCCCGCTCACCGCGCTCGCCGTCGACCGCAGCCTGCGCGCCGAGTCGGACACCCCGGGCGTGCGGGTCCTGGACGCCCGGATCACCCGGGTCTGGACGCCCCGCGCCCCGCTGCCGCCCGGCCCGGAGGACTCCGCGCTGCGCCACCGCCTGCACGCGCTGGACGAGCGCCGCCGCTCCGGGGAGCAGCTCGCCGACCGGCTGGAGGCCCGGCTGGCACTGCTCGCCCAGCTCTCCGCCGACCTGCTGCGCGAGGTCGGCGAGGGCGCCGGCGTCGGCGAGGTCGAGCGCACCCGCTGGCACCGCGAGCTGAACCGGGTGGACGCCGAGCGCGAGCGGTCCGCCGAGGAGCTGCGTGCCACCCGCGCCCGGCTGCGCGAGCTGGAGAAGGAGCGCCTGGCGGCGCTCACCGCCGTCGACGAGGCCGAGGAGGAGCCAGCCGAACTGCTCGCCCACGTCGAGCTGACCGTCGAGGCCGGGGAGGCCGGGCCCGCCCGGCTGACCGTGAGCCACCTGGTGCCGTGCGCGCTGTGGCGGCCGTCCTACCGGGCCACCCTGGCCGAGGGCGTGCTGCGGCTGGAGTCCGAGGCGGTGGTCTGGCAGCGCACCGGCGAGGCGTGGACCGGCGCCCGGCTGACCTTCTCCACCGCCCGCTCCGCCCTCGCCACCGAGCCGCCGGCGCTCGCCGAGGACGTGCTGACGCTGCGCGAGCGCACCGCCGAGGAACGGCGCACCGTCGAGGTGGAGCTGCGCGAGGAGACGATCTCCGAGCTCCGGCCGGGCGCGGACGGTGTGCTGCCGGGCGTGGACGACGGCGGCGAGGTGCGGGTGCTGAGCGCCCCGGCGCCGGCCACCGTGCCCTCCGACGGGCGGGCGCACCGGGTGCCGCTGGGCTCCTTCGAGGGCGCCGCGCACAGCGAGTACGCCTGCGCGCCGGAGCTGTCGCCGCTGGTCACCCAGGTGGTCCGGTTCCGCAACACGGCCGGGCACCCGCTGCTCGCCGGGCCGGTCGAACTGGTCCGCGGCAGCGGCTTCACCGGGCGCGGGCGGCTGCCGTTCACGGCACCGGGCGCCGACGCGGAGCTGTCCTTCGGCAGTTCGGACGGCTACCGGGTGGTGCGCGAGACCGACGAGCGCCGCTCCACGGCCGGGCTGAGCCAGCGTTCGGTGACCACCCGCACGGTGCGGCTGCACCTGTCGAGGTTCTCCGGTCCGGAGGAGCGGGACGAGCAGGTGGTCGCGGTGCGCGAGCGGGTGCCGGTCTCCGAGGTGTCGGCGGTGGAGGTGCGGCTGCGCAAGGAGGAGTGCTCGCCGGCGCCGGACGCCTTCGACGCGGAGGGCGTGGTCCGCTGGGACGTCCCGCTCGGCCCGGGCGCCCGCCGCACGCTCACCCTGGTGTACGAGGTCTCCGCCTCCGGGAAGGTGGCGGGCTTCTGAGGGACAGGCCCTAAAGGCGGGCCGGGCCCGGGCGGCGCGGACCGCTGGGCCCGGCCGGAGCGGGTACAACAGGAGCATGATCCTGCACCTCGCCCCCCTGGACGACTGGCTGGCCGATCCGGGCCGGCCGTACGCGACCGCCTCGCTGCTCACCGACGGGTTCATCCACTGCTCGGCCGACGAGCGGACCGCGCTCGCCGTGGCCAACGCCTTCTTCGCCGACGCCCGCGAACCGCTGATGGTGCTGCTGATCGAGGAGTCGCTGGTGGAACCGATGGTCAAGTGGGAGGCCCCGCACGGCGCACCGCCGCCCGGGGCCACCCCCGGTGTGCTGTTCCCGCACGTCTACGGGCGGCTGAACCGCACGGCGGTGGTCGGTCTGGAGAAGGTCGAGCGCGGTCCGGACGGGCGCTGGGCGTCGCTCTCCCCGTGGAGCTGACGCCCCGCGTCCGGGACGGGCGCGCTACAGCCAGCCCCGCTCCCGGGCCGCCATCCCGGCCTGGAAGCGGGTGGTGGCGCCCAGCTCGCGCATCAGCGACTGGAGCCGGCGCTGGGTGGTCCGGGCGCTCCAGCCGAGCGAGCGGGCGATCGACTCGTCGGTGAGGCCGGCCGCCAGCAGCCCGAGCAGCTTGCGGTGGTCGGCCTCCGGCTCCAGCGCCCCGTCGCCCGCGCCGATCGCGGCCTGGAGCTGGACGGCGCGCTCCCACTCGGCCTCGAACAGGGTGTCCAGCGCCTGGAGCAGCGCCGAGGGGTGGATGACGTAGGCGGCGTCGAGGACGCTGTCGCCGACGCTGATCGGGATGATCGCCATCCGGTCGTCCGACATGACCATCTTCATCGGGAGCACCGGGCGGACCCGGGCCTCCTCACCGTCGGCGACCCCGGCCAGGATGTTCTTCTCCAGCCGGCCCGGCCAGGCCACCGCCTCCCGGTCGTAGATGGTCCGGAACCGCACGCCCTCCGTGAGCCGCTGCCGCTGCAGCGGGATGTTGGCCACCGGGTCCTGGATGTACGGCGGGCAGTCGAAGCCGCGGATCTGGTACTGGCTGGTGCCGGTGATGTGCTCCAGCCGCTGGGCGATCGCCTCGCCGCCGGTCAGCACCTCGACCGAGTGGGCCGGGTCGGTGTAGCGGGAGGCCTCCCTGAAGGCGTCCATCAGCCGGTGCATCTCGGCCCTGGCGTGCCGCAGTTCGGATTCCCGGTGGCCGATCAGGGTGCCGATGGCGACGTCCGGGGCGACCGGCAGGAACCGCTGCCGGTCCACCGGGGCGCGAGTGGCCATGCCCTGCTGGGAGAGCCGGTCCAGGGCCCGCGCGCTCTGCTGGAGGGTCAGGTCGCAGAGCACGGCGAGGTCCTCGGCCGTCGACTGCGGGTTGGCCACCAGCGCCGCGTAGACCCGGCCGTCCGGTCCGGCCAGTCCCAGAGCGCTGAGTGGTGCATCGGACACGGCGTCGCTCCCCGTTCGCCTCGCGCCCCGCGCCGGGTGGCGCGGTCCCGCCACCCGGCGGGTCGTTGGCAGGTGGCAATCCTCGGCCACGGATCATCGGGCTGACAAGACGATCAACGCCGATGCGGCCCGCCTCACAGCAGGACCCGCCGAACGACGGAGGGGGGGCGC
>NZ_BAAAKJ010000323.1:0-914 GCF_039527695.1 Kitasatospora putterlickiae | reverse complement strand
CCGGGGGAGACCGGCCGGGGCCGGTCGGGGGCCGGTGTTACAGCCCGACCTCGCGCATCAGCTGGCCGACCTCGGGGTTGGTCAGCCGGCGCAGCCAGCCGGACTTCTGGTCGCCGAGCGCGATCGGGCCGAAGTGGGTGCGCACCAGCTTCTCGACCGGGAAGCCCGCCTCCGCCAGCATCCGGCGGACGATGTGCTTGCGGCCCTCGTGCAGGGTCACCTCGACCAGGTAGTTCTTGCCGACGTTGGAGACGACCTTGAAGCTGTCGGCGCGGGCGTAGCCGTCCTCCAGCTCGATGCCCTTGGCGAGCTGCTTGCCCAGGTCGCGCGGGATCGGCCCCTGGATGGCGGCCAGGTAGGTCTTGGTCACGCCGTACCGGGGGTGGGTGAGGCGGTGGGCCAGCTCGCCGTGGTTGGTGAGCAGGATGATGCCCTCGGTCTCGGTGTCCAGGCGGCCGACGTGGAACAGCCGGGTCTCCCGGTTGGTCACGTAGTCGCCGAGGCACTGGCGGCCGTCCGGGTCCTCCATGGTGGAGACCACGCCGGCCGGCTTGTTCAGCGCGAAGAACAGGTAGGACTGGGTGGCGACGGTCAGGCCGTCCACCTTGATCTCGTCCTTCTGCGGGTCGACGCGCTTGCCCTGCTCGGTGACGCGCTTGCCGTTGACCTCGACCCGGCCCTGCTCGATCAGCTCCTCGCAGGCGCGCCGGCTGCCGACGCCGGCCCGGGCCAGCACCTTCTGCAGGCGCTCGCCCTCGGGCTCGCCGAAGGTCTTGGGCGTCTTCACCGCCGGCTTGTCGTGCCGGGCCAGCACGGCGTCCTCGATCCGGGCCTGCAGCTCGCGCGAGCGCTGCGGCTGGCGGAGCGGGTCGCCCGGGGCGCCCTGGCCCTCGCGGCGCGGGCGCGGAGCGGGG
>NZ_BAAAKJ010000322.1:13373-15628 GCF_039527695.1 Kitasatospora putterlickiae | reverse complement strand
CCCGCCCAGGCCAAGTACCAGGCCGGCGGCTACGACACCGCGCGCGAACTGCTGGACGCCGCCGCCCTCGGCCCGCTGGACGAGCGCCGGCTCGCCCAGGCGGACCTGCTGCGCGGGCGGATCGTGTTCGCCTCCCAGAGCGCCGGCAGCGCGCTGCCGGCGCTGGTGCGGGCCGCCGGCCGGCTGGAGGCGCTGGACACCGGACTCGCCCAGCAGACCTACCGCGACGCGCTGCACGCCGCCCTCATCATCGACCGGCCGCCGAGCGGCGCCGCGCTGGCCGACATCGCCCGGGCCGCGCTCGCCGCACCACCCGGGCCGCCCCCGGAGCGCAACGACCTGCTGCTGCGCGGCCTGGCCGCGATGACGGTCGACGGCTACCGGGCGGGCGCGCCCACGGTGCTGCGCGCCCTGGACGCCCTGTGCGCCGAGGAGGTCTCCGCGGAGGAGGGCCTCGGCTGGTTCCCGCTCGCCGCCCGGATGGCCTTCAACGTCTGGGACTTCGACGGCAACACGGTGCTCTCCGCGCGCCTGGTCGAGCTGGCCCGCGCGACCGGCGCGCTGTCGGTGCTGCCGTCGGCCCTGCTGCAACTCGTCTCCAACCGCGTCCTGGCCGGCGAACTCGACCACGCGGACGCGCTCATCGCCGAGGCGCGGACGATCGGCGAGGCCACCGGCAGCCGCTACCTCGCCCACTACGCCTCCCTGGTGACCGAACCGTGGAGGGGCCGGGAGGCCGAGGTGCTCAGGGCGATCGACGCCATGGCCCGGGACACCGGACCCGGCCACGGCGGTCCGGGCGGCGTCCCCGGCGCCGGCGAGTGGGCGAAGGCCGTGCTGTACAACGGGCTCGGCCGCTACGAGGAGGCCTGCGCCGCCGCCGAACGCGGCGCGGAGAGCCTCCAGGAACTCGGCCTGGCGATCAGGTCGACGGTCGAACTCGTCGAGGCCGCCGCCCGCAGCGGCCGGCCGGCCCGCGCCGCCGAGGCGGCCCACCGGGTCGCCGACCTGGCCCGGGACAGCGGCACCGACTGGGCCCTCGGCACCTCCGCCATGGTGCGCGCCCAGGTGAACGCGGGAGCGGCCGCCGAGGCCCTCCACCAGGAGGCCGTCGAACGCCTGGGCCGCACCGGGGTCCGGATCACCCACGCCCGCGCCCACCTGCTCTACGGCGAGTGGCTGCGCCGGGAGAACCGCCGGGCCGATGCCCGCGAGCACCTGGGCACCGCCTACCAGGCCCTGAGCCGGATCGGGGTCGAGGGCTTCGCGGAGCGCGCGTGGCGCGAGCTGCGCGCCACCGGCGCGACGGCACCCCGCCGCCCGGCCGACTCCCGGACCGCGCTCACCGCCCAGGAGAACCAGATCGCGCGCCTGGCCGGGGACGGGATGACCAACCCCGAGATCGGTGCCCAGCTGTTCCTCAGCCCGCACACGGTGGAGTGGCACCTGCGCAAGGTCTACACGAAGCTCGGCGTCACCTCCCGCAGGCAGCTCGGCGGCGCCCTGCTCGCCGGCTCGGCGGCCACGGCCTGAGCCCGCGAACGGGTCCGCGTACGGGTCCGCGTACGGGCCCGCGTACGGGTCCGCGTCCCTGTTCCGGCCGGCGGGGCACATCGCCCCGGTACCCCCGGGGGCAGCGGACCAGGCACCTTCCGGGGCGTCACGGCGGGGGCCGCGGCGGGAGCGTGTTCCGCGGCGGCGTCGACGGATGCCACAGGCGAAACGGAGCCGTGATGAGCGTGTTGACAGACCTGCCCGGGACGCGTCCGGGCACCCGGCCGCCCGCCGGGGAGGCCACCCTGGACGAGGCCGCGGCCGCCTTCGAGGGGCTGCGGCCCCGCCTCTTCGGCACCGCGTACCGGGTCCTGGGCAGCGCGGTCGAGGCGGAGGACGTGGTCCAGGACGTGTGGCTGCGCTGGCAGCTGACCGACCGCTCGGCGGTGGTCAGCCCCGCGGCCTTCCTGCACCGCGCCACCGCCCGGCTGGCCCTCAACGTGGCCCAGTCCGCCCGGTCGCGCCGCCAGACCCCGCTCGGCCCCTGGCTGCCCGAGCCCGTCGACACCGGCGGCGACCCCGAGGCCGGCGTGCAGCGGGCGGAGGCGCTGGCGGCCGCCCTGCTCGTGCTCCTGGAGCGGCTGACGCCCACGGAGCGGGCGGTGTACATCCTGCGCGAGGCCTTCGAGTACACCTACGCCGACATCGCCGCGATGCTGCGCCTCAGCGCCGTCAACGTCCGCCAGATCACCAGCCGGGCC
>NZ_BAAAKJ010000322.1:5009-13347 GCF_039527695.1 Kitasatospora putterlickiae | reverse complement strand
GGCTGCTGGCGGCCTTCGTCGCGGCCGCCCGGGCCGGGGACACCGCCGGCCTGGAGTCGCTGCTGGCGGCCCGGTGAGCGAGGTCGGTCGCGCCGAACGAAGTGGAGGCCCGACCACTGTCACAGACCGGGCCGCTGACCGGTCTGTAGGGATGACCGGACGGTGCCGCCCGCGGTGGCGCCGTCGAGGACTCCGGCCGACGCCCTTCGTAAGGAGAACACCCATGACCCAGGTCAGCCCCGCCCACCCGCACGCGCCGGGACACGACGAACCGGTCCCGTCGCGCTACGCGTTGAAGGTCGGCGACATCGATGTGCTGGTGATCAGCGACGGCGTGCTGCCGATCTCCCCCACGACGCTGGCCACCAACGCCGCCCCGGCCGACCTGAAGGCCTGGCTCGGCGACGTGTACCTGCCGCTGGAGTCGATCAACTGGCCGCTGAACGTGGCCGTCGTGCGCAGCGGCGGCCGGACCATCCTCATCGACTCGGGCCTGGGAACGGAGTTCCCCGGCTTCCCGCGGGCCGGACAGCTGGCCGCGCGACTGGTCGCCGCCGGTGTCGCTCCGGCGTCGGTGACCGACGTGGTGCTCACCCACCTGCACATGGACCACATCGGCGGGCTGCTCGTCGAGGGGCTGCGGGGCCGGCTGCGTACGGATCTGCGGGTCCACCTGGCGGCGGCCGAGGCCGAGTTCTGGGCGGCGCCGGACTTCTCTCGCACCGACATGCCCGCACCGGTGCCGGACGTGCTCCGCACGACCGCCTCGCGGTTCCTCGACGTGTACCGCGGCCAGTTGCGGCCGTTCGAGAAGGAGTACGAGGTGGCGCCGGGCGTCCTGATCCGCCGCACCGGCGGTCACACCCCCGGCCACAGCATCATCCGGCTGGAGTCCGGCGGCGACCGGCTGACGTTCGCGGGCGACGCCGTGTTCCAGTGCGGGTTCGACAAGCCCGACTGGCACAACGGCTTCGACCACGATCCCGAGGAGTCGGCCCGCGTCCGGATCCGTCTCCTGACGGAAATGGCGGCGACCGGAGGACAGCTGATGGCCAGCCACCTGCCCTTCCCGTCCGTCTGCCACGTGGCGGACGCCGGCAGCGGGACCTTCCGCTTCGTGCCGGTGGTCTGGGACTACTGACCGCCCCCGCCCCGGACGTCCCCGCCGTGCGCGGGAAGTCGGCGGAGTCGACTTCCCGCGCACCGGCCCGCCTTCCGCTCCGACGCGCGGCGGACGACCGCGCACCTGTACCGCATCGACTGGAGGACCCCTGTGCAGCGTCTCGTACCTGACCCGAACGCGCTCGGCCTGAACGCGCTCGACCCGATCGTGCTCGACCCGACCGGCCGGGCCCGGGAGGCCGAGACCGCCGAGCTGTTCGCACGCGGTCCGGCCACACCGGTCGACATCCTGGGCGTCCGGGCCTGGTCGGTGTCCGACCCCGCACTGCTGGAGGAACTGCTCAAGGACCCCCGGGTCTCCAAGGACGGCCTGGCGCACTGGCCCGCGTTCGACGAGGCGGTGCGGACCTGGCCGCTGGCGCTCTGGGTGAGCGTGCGCAACATGTTCAACGCGCACGGCGCCGACCACCGGCGGCTGCGCCGACTGGTGGGCAACGCCTTCACGCCCCGCCAGGTCGCCGCGATGACGGCGCGCGTCGAGGAGCTGACCGGCGCCCTGCTGGACGACCTGGCCGCGAGCGCCCCCGGCGAGGTGGTGGACCTGCGCGAGCGCTTCGCCCATCCGCTGCCGATCCGGGTGATCTCCCAGCTGCTGGGCGTGCCGCGCGAAGTGACCGAGGGCTTCCGGGGCGTGGTCGACAAGGTGTTCGCCACCACCCTCACCCCCGAGGAGTCGGCGGCCAACGCGGCGGAGTTCCACGCCCTGCTGGAGGAGCTCATCGCCGCCAAGCGCCGCGTGCCGGGCGACGACATGACCTCCCTGCTGATCGCCGCCCGCGACACCGACTCCGAGGGCGGCTCCGCCGCGCTGAGCGAGGAGGAGCTGCGTGACACCCTGCTGCTGATCGTCACGGCCGGCTACGAGACCACCGTGAACCTGATCGACAACGGCATCACCGACCTGCTCACCCACCCCGATCAGCTCGCCCTGGTGCGCGCGGGCGAGGCCGGCTGGGACGACGTGGTGGAGGAGGCGCTGCGGCGCGACGCCCCGCTCGCCCACCTGCCGCTGCGCTTCGCGGTCGAGGACATCGAGCTGCCCGGCGGGGTGACGGTGCGCCGTGGCGAGCCGATCCTGGGCGGCTACGCGGCCGCGGGGCGCCACCCGGCGCGCTACGGGGACAGCGGCGCCGCGTTCGACGTCACCCGGCCGGTCAAGGACCACCTCGCCTTCGGGCACGGCCCGCACTTCTGCCTCGGTGCGCCGCTGGCCCGTCTGGAGGGGCGCATCGCGCTGAGCGGGCTGTTCGCGCGATTCCCCGGCCTCGCGTTCGCTCCGGGCGCGCGGCTGGAGCCGGTCGACTCGCTGATCTCCAACGGGCACCGCACGCTGCCGGTGCTGCTCGGCGAGCCGGCGCCGGCCGCGTTCTGACGGGCCGGCGCCCCCGGTCCGTCCCCCTTCGCGCCGAGCCCGCGCACGACAGGTCAGCGGCCGTTGCCGAAGGTGCCCCGGGGGCCCGCCGGTTCGGCGCAGGAGCGGCAGATCACGCGGGAGTAGACGGCCGCCGGGCCGCGGATCACCGCCTCGACGCCGCCGTGCAGGGACCGCGTCCCCGCCGGGCCGCCGCAGATGTGGCAGCTGCGCAGCGCCTGCGCCTTGGTGTAGCAGTCCCAGCAGACCAGCCGGTCCGGCGCCTCCGCCAGGATGGCGGTCGGCTGGGGGGAGGCCAGGTGGTCGCAGTGGCGCAGGCTGCCGTCCTCCTCGGCGCGGAGCATCACCGCCCGGGTCTCCCGGAACCAGGGCGGGGCCTGGGCCGGGGTGGTCCGCACCGGGGCCGGGCGGCCCGAGGCGATGAGCAGGCGCTCGGCGTGCTCGCCGGCGGCCCTGATCTGGTCGGTGACGGCGAGCTGGGCGGGGTCGTCGCTCATGGGCACGTCCTTGTGCGAACGGTGGGGCCTGCGGGACAGCGGGCGGGGAGCGGCGCCCGTGCTGCGGCGCCGCCTCCGGTCCTCCACCCTCCTACCCGGCTCCCGCGCTGTCCCTCCCCGGCAGCCGGTGTGTCGGCGTGCGCCCCCGGCGCGCGGCCACAGCGCGCGCCGGGGGATTGCGCCGGGGAATGCGGTGGCCGGCCGGGGGCCGAACCCGAAGCGCTCGTCGACCGTCCGAAGGGATCCGCGCTAGCCGAGGGTGCCGGCGCGCGCCACGACCTCGGCCGGGGCCTTCGCCACCGAGCCGGTGTCGAACGGGGGTTGCGGGTCGTACTCGGTGCAGAGCTGGATGGCCTGGGCGGTGATCTCGTCGGTGAGCAGGGCGGACAGCCGGAGGGCCATGTCGATGCCCGAGGAGACCCCGGCCGCGGTGATCAGACGGTCGTGGCGGACCACCCGGTCGGCGGTGTAGACGGCGCCGTGGGACTCCAGTTCGGCGGTCGCCGCCCAATGGGTGGTCGCGGTCAGGCCCTTGAGCAGGCCGGCCGCGCCGAGGACCACGGAGCCGGTGCAGACCGAGGTGGTGAACCGGGTGCCGGCGTGGACGCGGCGGACCCAGTCGAGGAAGGCGGGGTCGGCCAGCATGGGCCGGATGCCGCCGCCGCCCGGGACCAGCAGGACGTCGCAGCGCTCCACCTCGCCGTACGCGGTCGGGACGTGCACCGGCAGCGCGCCGAACGCGTCCCGCACCAGGCCGGGTTCGGCGGTGACGAAGCGCACGGTGGCACCCGGCACCATCGCGAGGATCTCGTAGGGGCCGATCGCGTCGAGGGGCTCGAACCCCTCGAAGAGCGGAATCACGATGTCCATGCGCCGCAGCATAGCCGCCACCCCCACCCCGCCCCGTTCAGCCGTCGCGCAGGACGCGGCGGCCGGCGGACGGCGCCAGCCGCAGCAGCGCCAGCAGGGTGCGGGAGGCGCCGACGGCGACCACCGGGCGTCCGCGCACGAGGCCCCGAACGATCGCGTCGGCGGCCTGCGCCGGGCTGAGCTTGCGGGCCGGGCCCTCGCGGCCGGCGGTCATCGCGGTGTCCACGAGCGGCAGCACGACCTCCTGCACCCGCACGCCCGGGCTGGTCGTCCGCGCCTGGTGGCGCAGCGACTCCAGCAGGATGTGGACGCCCGCCTTGGTGGCGCAGTAGACCGGCGCGCTCTGCTTGGGCGCGTACGCGAGACCGGAGGTGACGGCGACGAACGCGGCGCCCGGCGGGCCGCCCGGCGTCGACGCGGCGGCGAGGTGCGGCCAAGCGGCGGCGGCGAGTTCGACCACCGAGGCGAGGTTGACCTCGATCTCCTGCCGGGCGAGGGCGAGGGCCTCCGGATCGGGGCCCAGGGTGAGCGGAGTGCGGTGCTGCACACCGGCGTTGGCGACCACCACGTCCAGCCCGCCGAGACGGTCGACGGCCTCGCCGACGACCCGGACCGCCTCCCCGGGCACCGCCAGGTCGGCGCGGACGGCGTGCGGGCCGCAGGCGGTGCGGCCGCAGGTGACGACCGTGGCGCCGAGGGCGGTCAGGGATTCGGCGAGGGCGAGTCCGACTCCGCCGGTGCCGCCGGTGACGAGGATGCGCTGAGAGCCAAGGTTCACGCCGGCCATGGTGGAGCGACGGCGTCCGGTCCGCTTGTACGATCGCGCCATGCCCCGATCCGGCGTCGACATGGCGCGCTCGGTCCGCCCGACGATGGCCCGGGCGGTGCTGCGCACGCTCGGCCCACGGCACGCCGGCGAACCGGGACGCCGCGTCGAACGCCTGCTGGGCGACGGCCTGCCGGTGCCGGAGCGGCTGCACGCGCGACTGGTGGCGGCCCTCGCGGCACACGGTGCGACCGCGCTGCGCGCCGCCGCCGAAGGACTGTTGGCCGACGACCCGCTGCTCGCCGAGCTGTCCCGCTGCGGCGACCTGCCGCAACTCCTGGACCGCGTCGGTCTGGTGGAACCCTGGTTCCACGCCGGACACCGGACCCGGCGGGCGCTGTCGAGCGACGGGTCATCCCTGATCATCCGCCATATCCCTTCCCTCGGAAAGAATCCCGTCCCCTCCGAGTCCCTGCTCGTGTGCGCGCTGTACGTGGCCGGAACGGCGGCCGCGGCCGGTAGCACGCCCCGCGTCGAGGCGCTGCGCACGGGCGCGGCCCGGGCCGCCGGGTGGCGGCTGAGCTGGTCCGACGGCCCCGCCGCCCCCGACCCGCGCCCGCTGGACGCCGTCCGCGCGCACGTCGCCCGTGACCCGGCCCGCACCTGGCGCCTGGCCGCGACGGCCGCCCTGCTCGGCCTGGCCCCACGCACCCTCCAGCGCGCCCTCGCCGCCGCCGGAACCTCCTTCCAGGCCGAACTGCTCGCCGTCCGCCTGGAGGTGGCCGGCCAGCTGACCGCGCGCACGGCCCTGCCCCTCGCCGACGTCGCCGCCACCGCCGGCTTCACCGACCACGCCCATCTGACCCGCCGCTTCCACGCCCACTACGGCTGCCCGCCCTCGGAGTTCCGCCGCACGGCGCACCACTGACCGCGTTCCCGCCGTCAGTGGTCAGTGGACTCGGTGGAATGACACACGGCACCGCGGATCCGGCGACGATCACCTCGGAGATGGCCAGGCAGATCCGCGTCTGGCGCGTCGACGAGGGTCTCACCTGGCGTTCCGTGACCCAGGCCGCGTCCGACCTGTGGGGCTCCGGGAGCGGGGGCGGCCAGATCTACGGCCGGGACCTCTGCGCGGCCGCCGCGAACGTGCTGGGCGGGGACCCCGACCAGGAGCCGTGGAACTGACACCGGCCGGCCCGGGGCCCTCGGCCGAGGTGCCGTCTCAGGCCGCCAGCGCGAGCCGCAGGGCCAGGGCGAGGACCACGGTGTGACCGGCGAGGCCGGTGAGCAGGCGGGCGCGGGGGCCGGTGAGGGCGCGGCGGAGCAGGGCGCCGCCGGTGGCGAGCAGGACCTGCCAGCTCGCCGAGGCGGCGAAGGCGGCGAGCGCGAAGGCCAGCCCCGGGGCGAGCGGGCCCGGGCCGGCGTGGCCGCCGACCACCAGGGCGGTGAAGTAGACGACGGTGAGCGGGTTGAGCAGGGTCAGCCCGAGCAGGGCCGCGTAGGTGCGCCAGGGCGAGTCCGGGGACGGCGGCGGCGCGCCGTCCGCCTCCCGGTGGTCGCGGAACGTCGTCCACAGGCCGCGGGCGGCGAGCAGGACGAGCACCCCGGCGGCCACGGTCTCCAGCGCACCGGCGGCCGGCGCGATGACCGGCGCGATCGCCGCGCCGCCGAGCACCGCCGCGAGCGCGTACAGGCCGTCGGCGGTGGCGACCCCCAGCGCGGCGGCCAGGCCCCGGCCGAGCGAGACGCGCGAGGCGAGGGTGACGACCAGGACGGAGATCGCGCCGACCGGCACGGCGACGCCGTAACCGGCGAGGAGTCCGGAGAGCAGGGCATCGGTCATGACGGGACGGTCCGGTTCTGGAGGGGGCCGCGGCGCGCGCGCCGCATGGTGGCCGGGAGCGTAGCCCCCGCGCCGAGAACCGGGCCACTGCTTTTCGGCGAGGACGGGCTGAGCCGCAACGCCCGCCGCTCAGCCCGCTCCGGCCGCCGTCACGACCGCCGGCGTCGGGCCGTCCGGGCGGACCGTGATGCTGTAGACGGAGCCCGGCGGGGTGCCGAGGAACCGCACCTCGTGGGCGGGGAGCAGGAGTTCGAGCAGCGCGGTGGACTCGCGCAGGGCGAACTGGGTGCCCAGGCAGGCGCGGGCGCCCAGACCGAACGGGAAGTAGGCGCCGAGGTGGGCGGGGCGGGCGCCGCCGGGGGTGAAGCGGGCGGGGTCGAAGCGCTCCGGATCGGGCCACAGCGCCGGGTCGCGGTGGGTGAGGTAGGGGCAGACCAGCAGGTCGGTGCCGGCTTCGACGCGGTGACCGGCGAGGGTGTCGTCGGCGAGCGCGTGCCGGGGGAGGATCCACGCGGACGGGTAGAGCCGCAGCGTCTCGCTGACCAGCGCCTGCACCGCCTCGCGCCGTTCCGGCGAGCCCTCGGGGCCTGCCGCGAGCGCCCGGGCGCGGGCTCCGGGGTTGGCGTCGAGCAGCAGGTGGAGCCAGGTGAGGGTGGTGGCGGTGGTCTCGTGTCCGGCGACGAGCAGGGTGACGAGCTCGTCGCGGATCAGCCGGTCGGTGTACTCGGGGTGCCGGTCGGCGGCGTCGAGCAGGTCGCGCAGCACCCCGGGGCCGTCGGGGCCGTCCTCGCGGCGGCGGGCGGCGTCGATGGCGGCGTGCGCGACGGCGTCGATCCGGGCCAGGTCGCCGGCCACGGCGTCGCTGGCGTGGTCGCCGTCGGGCAGTTGGGGGAGCGCGGCGACGACGGCGGGGATGCGGTCCAGTTCGCGTTCGGTGGCGGTGTCCAGCGGGTGGCCGGTGAGCGCGCGCCAGATGGTGTCGAGCGCGAAGTGGCGCATCTCCTCGCCGATGTCGACGCGTTCCGCGGTGCGCGCGTACCCGGCCCAGCGGTCGGCGGTGCGGCGGGCCGCGGCGGCGATCCGCTGCTCGTAGCGGCGCATCCCGGGGCCGGTGAACTGGGCCTGGAGCACCCGCCGTTGGCGCCTCCAGGCGTCGCCGGTCGCGGACAGCACGCCGTCGCCGGCGATCATCCGGGCGCGGTGCGAGCGCTTGACGTAGCGCTCGGGGTGGCGGCCGAGCACGTGCTGGACGGCCTCGGGGTCGGTGACCAGGACGGTGGGGCGCGGGCCGATCCGGAACGCGGCCACCCCGCCGAGGCGCCGCCGGGTGCGGGCCATCAGCTCGATCAGCTCGGCCTCCTCGGCGCGCCACTCCTCGACCGCCTCGGGCGGCAGTTCGGGCACCGGGGGCGGGGAGGAGCCGGGGTTGGCGGTGGTGGTCACGGAATGCCTCCTCGGTCGGGGACGTGCGGCCCGAACTGACTCTACGTCAGGTGGGCCGTGGCCGAGTCTGATGACCCGTCATTGACACTTCCTTGACCATCGCTTTACTGTCGCCGATGGCGGCGCCGATCCGCGCCGTCGGAAGACCGGCACACACGAGGAGGTCCGAATGGAGCAGCTCATCAAGCGGATGACCCAGGACGACAAGTGGAAGCGCTGGGTCGCCGTCAACTCGGACGGCGGCGCCAAGGACGGCTGCATCAGCGTCGCCAAGTCCGGGTGCATCAGCGTGGCGAAGTCCGGCTGTATCTCCTGACTTAGCCCGACGCACCGGCAGCGCCAACAGGGTCCGGGCCGGCCGC
>NZ_BAAAKJ010000322.1:1493-4984 GCF_039527695.1 Kitasatospora putterlickiae | reverse complement strand
CCGGGTCGGAGCGGCCCGGGGCCCGCACGCCCAGGTGACCCCACCGACCGGAGGTGACATGAACGGCCAGCCGACCGCCGACGTGGTCGACCGGATCAAGGACATCCCCCTCTACCGCGCCTCGATCGAGCGGGGACACTTCCCCGTGCTGGAGAAGTCCGAGATCGCCCGCGGCTTTCCGGACAACTGGATGACGCCCGGCCTCGCCGAGGCCCTCGCCGCGGGCGAGGCGGAGTTCGTGCTCTCCACGGGCACCAACCATGCCCGCATGCAGCTGATCCGGCCACCGTACTTCCTGCTGAAGTCCTACTACCGGCTGTGGAGCGAGCACCCCGACATCGCCGACACCTGGGCGGAGGGCTGCAAGCGGGTCTCCCTGACCACCGTCCTGGCCACCGAGCACGTGGCGCGGGTCAACGCCCGGAAGCGGGGCGGCGAGCCGGAGGCCCAACCGGCCCTGTCGGAGCGGTGGTTGGACGAGCGCACCTGCTACCTCAACCTCCGCCTCGACCCCGACCACTGGCAACGGGCCGACGTCGCGCGCATGCTCGCGGAGATCCGGGAGGCCGCCCGGGCCCACCCGCGCGGCCGGTACCACCTCGACTGCTCCTCCTCCCACCTCGCGCACCTGGTGCGCAAGGCCCGGGCCTGGGGCCTGTGGGCGGACTTCCCGCGCCCGGCCAGCATCGTGCACGCCTACGAGTACACCCCCGTGAACGTCGCCCGGTACCTGCGCGAGCACTTCGACTGCCCGATCGTCGACCTGTTCGGCAGCACCGAACTCGGCTACCTCTACTACAGCGACCGCAGCGGCCGGTACCGGCCGTACCTCGACGGGATGAGCGTCGAACTCCTGCCCGTCGCCCCGGGGAGCGGCATCCACGCCCTGATCGTCACCAGCGTGCGCAACCCCTGGATGCCGCTGGTCCGCTACCGCTCCGGGGACTGCGTCCGCACGCTCGACGGCAGCGCGGACCCCGGGCGCATCGCCCGGTTCTGCGGGCGGGAGAAGGAACTGCTCGACACCCCCGACGGCCCGGTCGCCCAGGGGGACCTCGACGAGGTGGTCGGCGCGGTCACGCCCCGGACCTTCCTCCACCGGCTGGACGTCACGGGCCCCGGGGAGCAGGCCGTGCTGCGCTGCACCACCTTCGACGGCGCCCCGTTGACGGCGGCCGAGGCGGACGCGACGGCCCGCGAGGCCGGACGGCTGATCGGACGGCCGTGCCGGGTCGAGCACCACGAGCACCTGCCGATCGGCGCCTCGGGCAAGTACGCCTGGCTCGCCGCCACCCCGACCCCCGCCCCGGCCGCCGGGGACAGCCACGGAGACGCCCGATGACCGCCGACCGACCCCGCGTCACCGCCGACGAACTCGCCTCCCTGCTCGGCCGGGACCTGCACGCCGAGGTGGTGGCGTACACCGCCGCGCGCACCGGCGCCGCACCCGCCGACGCCGAACGCCAGGTCACCGAGTGCCTGCGCTACCTCTACCTGGTCTCCCGCCACCGCGAGGAGCTCGCCGGCCTCTTCCTGCCGGTCGAGCAGGACATCGACGAGATCTGGCACTACCTCATCCTGCAGACCCGCGAGTACCGGGCCCTGTGCGAGGATCGCCTGCCGGGCCGCTACTTCGTCCACCACCGCGGCATCCCCTACGAGGCGTACCAGGAGGAGCCCGGCCGGGAGGCCGCCGCCGAGCAGGCGCTGCGCTGGATCCCGCTCTACTGCCAGGAGTTCGGGCCCTTCGACGAGGGAGCGCTGGCGCACTGGACCATCGTCCGCTACCTCCACGAGGAGCTGGGGATGCCGCTGGAGGAGATCTCGGCGCTGCGCCCGACGGCGGCGGCGTGACGGTCTCCCCGCAGGTCGCCGCGGCGGCCCGGCACCCGCCCGAACACCCGGCGCAGCGCCGGGTGCTGGCCGTTCTGGTCGTCTCCCAGCTGGTCAGCGGCGTCGGGCTGACCGCGGGCGTCGTGGTGGGGGCGCTGATCGCCGAGGAGATGCTCGGCTCGACCGGGCTGGCCGGCCTGCCCACCGCCCTGTTCACCGGCGGGTCGATGCTCGGCGCCCTGGGCATCGCCCGGCTCTGCCAGTCCTGGGGACGCCGTCCGGGGCTCGGCCTCGGGTACGCGGTCGGCGCGCTCGGCAGCGTGGGCGTGGTGGTCGCGGTGGTCGCCGACCAGGTCGCGCTGCTGCTGCCCGCGCTGCTGGTCTACGGTGCCGGCACCGCCACCAACCTGCTCGCCCGGTACGCGGGCGCCGATCTGGCCGCCCCGGAGCGGCGCGGCCGGGCCGTCAGCCGGGTGCTGCTCGCCTCGACGTTCGGCGCGGTGGCCGGGCCCAACCTGGTGGCGCTCGTCGGCGGGCCGGCCGAGGACTGGGGCGTGCCCCGGACGGCGGCGCCGTTCCTGCTGGCCGCCGTGGGGTACGCGGTGGCGGCCGTCGTGATCGGCGCGCTGCTGCGGCCCGATCCGCTGCGGTCGGCCCGGGCCGCGACCCCGCCGCCGGCCCCGGCGGAACCCGCGGAACCGGCCGGAGCGGCGGAACGGGCCGGAGCGGCGGGGCCGGCCGACCGCTCGCGGGCCCCGGGCGTGGCGACCGGCCTGTGGATCATGGTGCTCGCCCAGCTGCCGAAGGTCGCCCTGATGACCATGGTCCCGGTTCACCTGGCCGCCAACGGCCACGGCACCGGCGTGATCGGCCTGGTCGTCTCGCTGCACATCGGCGCGATGTTCCTGCCGTCCCCGCTCAGCGGCCTGCTGGTCGACCGCTGGGGAGCGCTCCCGGTGGCCGCCGTCTCCGGCGTCACGCTCGGCGCGGCCGCCCTGCTGGCCGGCCTCGCGCCGGCGGACTCGGTGCCGGTCCTGGCGGCGGCCCTGCTGCTGGCCGGCGTGGGCTGGAACCTGGGCCTGGTCGGCGGCACGGCCGTGGTCACCGCCGCCGCGCCGCCCTCCCGGGGCGCCGCGACCCAGGGCCTGGCCGATGTGGGGCTGTCGGTCGCGGGCTGCACCGGGGGTCTGCTCTCCGGCCCGGTGGTGGCGGCCGGCGGCTACGGCACGCTGGCCTTCGGCTGCGCCCTGGTGGCGCTGCTCGTCGCGCTCCCGGCGGTGCGGGCCGCCCGCACCGCCCGCACCGTGCCCGCCGGGAAGGGGCGGTGAAGCGGCGGTGAAACGGCGGCGGTGCCGCGGTCCGTCCCCCTCGACGAACCGCGGCACCGCCCTTATCCCGTCCCGGAGACGATCCGGTCCGCTCAGATCGCCTGCCAGAGGGCCGGGACGATGTTGGGCTCCCAGCCCACCTGGGCCGTGTGGCCCTGGAGGCACCGGTAGCTGGCCCCGTTCCAGGTGACGACGTCACCCTGCTGGTACGTGGTGCCCGGGGTCCAGGTGCCGCCGCCGGGGCCCGGGTCGGAGCTGACCACCAGCGAGTAGCTGCTGGTGTGGGAGACCGAGCCGGTGCCGGTCACGGTCAGGTTGTACGTCCCGTTC
>NZ_BAAAKJ010000322.1:0-1462 GCF_039527695.1 Kitasatospora putterlickiae | reverse complement strand
AGCGTCGCGGAGCCGCCGGACTGCACCGAGGAGGGGCTGACCGAGGCCGTCACACCGGCCGGCGCGCCGGAGACGGAGAGGTTCACCGTCTGGGCGGAGCCGGTGGTGGTCTGGGTGTTCAC
Organism: Kitasatospora putterlickiae; assembly: GCF_039527695.1. Taxonomy (NCBI): domain Bacteria; kingdom Bacillati; phylum Actinomycetota; class Actinomycetes; order Kitasatosporales; family Streptomycetaceae; genus Kitasatospora; species Kitasatospora putterlickiae. The sequence goes on along the minus strand of NZ_BAAAKJ010000322.1, from coordinate 1,340 downwards.
CGTGGCGGTGGTGGACTCGCCCGGCTTGGCGTTGCCGGTGGCCGGGTTGACCGCGACCGAGAAGTCGTTGTTCGGGATCGGGCCGCTGCCCACCGAGGTCTTCCACAGGGTGTAGGCGACGCCGTCGGCGCTGCGGTCCAGCACGGTGGCGTTGATGTTGCTGGTGGTGTCGCACGACGAGTGGTAGCAGGAGTCGTACGCGCGGCCCGCCGTGCCGCCCCACTTCGCCGCCTGGGACGAGGTCTTGGTGGCGCTGGCGCCCGCCGCGTAGCCCGAGGTCGGGATGCCGGCCGACTGGAACGAGGCGTCGTCCGAGCGGCCCTGGCCCTCGACGTTCTCCTCCGGCTGCAGGTTCAGCGAGTCCCAGTACGCCTTCATCGGCGCCGAGGTGGTGGAGTTGACGTTGTTGATGAAGTAGCCGCCGTTGGTCGAGCCGACCATGTCGAAGTTGTAGTAGCCCTTGATCGCGCTGCGGGCCGTGGAACTCAGCTGGCTCACGTAGTGCTTGGAGCCCTGCAGGCCCTGCTCCTCGCCGGTCCACCAGGCGAAGCGGACGTGGCGGGTCAGGGTCGGGTTCGCCTGGGCGAGGGCGAGCGCGTTCTCCAGCAGCACGGCCGAGCCGGAGCCGTTGTCGTTGATGCCCGGGCCGGCGCTGACGCCGTCCAGGTGCGCGCCGAACATGGTCACCTGGTCGGACGGGCCGCCCGGCCAGTCGGCGATCAGGTTGTTGGCGGTGTAGGTGCAGGTGGTGCAGGTCTGCTCGCTGACCTGGTAGCCGGCCGCCTGGAGCTTGGCCTTCACGTAGGCGAGCGACTGGCTGTACCCGGCGGTGCCGGTACGCCGGTTGCCGCCGTTCTGCGAGGCGATGGTGTTGAACTGGCTCAGGTGCGCCTGGACGTTGGCGACGCTGATGTCGGGGGCGCTGCCGCCGGGGTTGCCACCGCCGACCGTCAGCGTGTACTGCGCGGTGTGGGTGACCTGGCCGGTGGCCGTGACCGTGATGACGTAGCTGCCCGGCGCGGTGTTCGCGCTGGTGGAGACGGTCATCGTGGCGGAGGCGCCGGTCTGCACCGAGGACGGGCTGAAGCTGACGTTCGCGCCGCTCGGGGCGCCGGAGGCGCTCAGGTTGACCGACTGGGCGCCGCCCGAGGTGACGGCGGTGTTGACCGTCGCGGTGGCGGAGGAGCCGGGCTGGACCTGGCCGGCCGACGGGTTCAGCGAGAGCGAGAACTCGTTGGTCTGGCCGCCGGTGCAGGTGGCCTCACCGGTCTGGGCGGGGACGCTGATCGCGTCCCAGGCGGCCTTGGTGCGGTTGTACAGGTTGCAGGTGGGGTCGAGGT
>NZ_BAAAKJ010000321.1:41652-42920 GCF_039527695.1 Kitasatospora putterlickiae | reverse complement strand
GCGGCCAGACCGCGCAGCACGGCGTCGGCCTCGGCCGGGTCGACGTCGTGGCCGAGCAGCCGGGCCCGCTCGGGGTCCGACCGCTCGTCGGGGAGTCGTACCGTCACCGGACGACCGTCAGCTGTCCTGGGTGTTCAGCTGGAAGTACCACACGGCGTAGATCGAGTCCGGCGCCTTCGGGTCGGTCTCGACCACGGTGATCAGGGTCTTGCCGGAGGAGTTGAGCGCCTTGGCGGCCGGGACGGAGCCCGAGAAGGTCACGTCGCGCGCGGCCGAGGCCAGGATGAACCGGCCGCCCTGGCCCTGCTGGCCGCCGTTGGTGTTGGCCCACCAGCCGCGGTCCGCCACCTCCGGGCTGACGCCGATCGCGATCCGGTCGCTGAGCACCACGTCGGACGAGGGGAGGGTGCCGTCCTCCAGGGCCTTGCCGGCCTTGTCCTGGCACTCCTCCTGCTGCTGCTCGGTCAGCGGCTGGCCGCCGTTGAAGCAGAACGGGTCGACGACCTGCGAGGAGTTGCCGACCACCAGGGTGGCGCGGTGGTCACTGATCTCGTGCTGGTTCGACGCGAATGCGATGGACCCGCCGACCGTGCCGGCGGCGATGACGACGACGGCGCCGAGGCCGGCGACTGCGCGGGTGCTGAGGCTCATGCGTCAGAGGCTACCGGGCTTTCGCGATCACGCTACGCGCGGGTCGGGCACCGCGTGTTGTCACCGGAACGCCCCCTACGCCACCCGGGCCGCGGCCGGGCGGGGGCGCACCCCCACCCGCAGGAGCGAGCGGAGCGTCCAGAGCAGGACCGTTCCGAGCACGGCGGCGGCCACCGACAGGCCCAGCGCGCCGTTCAGCGGCAGCAGGATGCCGACCGCGCCGCCCGCCACCCAGGACAGCTGGAGCGCCGTCTCCGAGCGGGCGAAGGCGGAGGTCCGCACCGACTCGGGGACGTCCCGCTGGATCAGCGCGTCCAGCGACAGCTTGCCCAGCGAGGCCGCGAGCCCGGCCGCCCCGGCGACCGCCAGCACCGTCACCGTGCCGTACCAGAGCGCGGCGGCGGTGGTGGCGCAGCCGGCCAGCAGCAGCATCGCGGTGACCGTCAGCTCCGGGCCGCGCGGGCGCAGCCAGGCGCCGAGCAGCGAGCCGAGCGCGTTGCCGGTCCCGGCGGCCAGCGCCACCAAACCGAGCGCGAGGGTCGGCCGCAGGCTGCCGCCGCAGGCGCTGCGCGCGGTCATCGTCGTGGTCGGCCTGGCCGCCGTCGTCAAACTGCTCA